>NZ_JAVTWC010000062.1:0-10575 GCF_032229445.1 Tahibacter sp. | reverse complement strand
CGCGCCATGCGGCGCTGAGCGCGTTCGGCATGAGCGGTACCAATGTGCACATGGTAGTGCGCGAGGCCGAGGCGCCGGTCGAAGCGGTGCCGACCGGCGTGGCGCCGTACTGGCTGCTGGCGTTGTCGGCAAAGAGCGCCGTGGCGCTGCAGCAGCGGCTGCGCGATCTGCGCGTTGTGCTGCGGTCGCGCGAGTGGGATGCAGCGGCGTTGCAGTCGCTCGTCTACACGCTACTGTGCGGACGCCAGCATTTCGCGCATCGCTGCGTGATCGTGGCGCAGGATCACGGCCATGCGTTGCACCTGCTGGATGAGGCGGTGCGCGGCACGCGCGGCAACGGTATCTGTGCCGGAGTGGTGCCGCACGAGTTCGTCGGCCAGAAGGCGCTGGAGCGCTATGGCGAGGAACTGCTGGCACGCCTGCGCGAAGGCAAGGAAACCGATGCGCTGCCGGCGCTGGCAGAGCTGCACTGCCAGGGTTACGCGCTGCCCTGGGCGATTCTGTTCAGCGACTCGCCGCCGCCGCGCATCGCGCTGCCGACTTACCCTTTCGCGCGCGATCGCTACTGGGTCGACGGGTCGGCAGCATTCGTCCGGCTGCCCGGTGTTTCGACCCACCGGCACCCGCTGCTGCACGAGAACACCTCCGACGTCGATGCCCAGCGATTCAGTTCGCGCTTTACCGGTGACGAGTTCTTATTGCGCGATCACGTTGTGCTGGGCGAACGTGTATTGCCCGGCATGGCCTATCTCGAGATGGCGCGCGCCGCCGTCAACGAGGGCGGTGGCGCTCCCCCGGCGCCCGACAGCCGCCTGGTCCTGCGGCATGTGGTCTGGTCGCGGCCTCTGATCGTGCGCGACCAGGCGGTCGATCTGCACATCAGCCTGTTCCGCCAGGGGCAGGACGAGATCGGTTACGAGATCTACAGTTCCCCCGCCCCGGACGACGACGCGGCCGACCGTGGACGAATCGTCCACTCCCAAGGCGCCGCCGCATGGACGCAGTACGCGCCCGCTCCGCGCATCGACGTCGAACAGCTCGAGTCGCGTTGCGAGGTCCGACTGTCAGCGGCGGAGTGCTACGAGCGGCTGCAGACGAGCGGACTCGATTACGGTGCCAGCTTCCGTGCGCTGGAAAGCGCCAGTGTCGGCACCGACGACGCCGGCGCGGATTGCGTCGTGGCGCGATTGAATCTCCCCGAGGCGGCCCGCCCGGAGAGCGACCGTTTCGTGCTGCATCCGGCCCTGCTCGACAGCGCGTTGCACGCGGTGGTGGGTCTGTGGCGTGCCGGCTCCGGCGGCGATCGGCCGCTGGTTCCTTACAGCCTGGAGCAGGTCAGGATCTACGACGGCACCCGGACCGCCTGCTTCGCCGTGCTGCGCCGGACCACGACCACGGCGCAACTGCCGATGCTGCAAGTCGAGTTCTGCGATGCGGACGGCAATGTGTGCGTGGTGCTGGAGAATCTCAGCGCGAGGCCTGCACGCAATGAGGCCGCGCCGTTGTCGCGCACCGTTCATTTTGGTCGCGAATGGCGCGACAGTCCGCTGGGCGTAGCGGAGTCCGTCGAGCGTCGCGAAGAGCGTCATGTGCTTGTGCTGCAACCCGACGACGGTGATGCCGGGCTCCACGATGCGCTCGCGGCCGGATTGGGGGCCGTAGACGGCCTGCGCTGGGAACGAATCGATGCGCCCGGCACTATCGCGGAGCGCTATGCGCGGTACGGCTGGCACCTGATCGGGCGCGTGCAGGAGATTCTGAAAGCCGGCGGCGATTCACCGGTGCTGCTGCAGCTGGTGATCGAGCAGACGCCGCACGGCGAACTCCTGAACGGCCTTGGCGCACTGCTGCAGACGGCACGGCTGGAGAACCCGCGGCTGCGTGGACAGGTGGTCGGTCTCGACGGCGAACGCGACGTCGAGGCATGGCTCCAGCGGTTGCACCAGGACGCGGGCGACGACGCCGTGCTCGTGCGCTATCGCGACGGCGTGCGCCAGCTCGAATGCGGTTTCGAGCTGGCGCCGCCGCCGGGTTCGCCCCCGTGGAAGGCCGACGGCGTGTATCTGGTCACTGGCGGCCTGGGCAGCCTGGGACAGCTGTTCGCGTCGGAAATCCTGCGGCGTGCGCCCGGCGCACGCCTGGTGCTCGCGGGACGGTCGGCGCCCAATCAGGCGCAGCGGCAACAGCTGTCGGCCTGGGCGGACGACGCGGGGTTCGATGTCGAGTATCGCCAGGCCGATCTGTCGCGACGCGAGGAAGTCGACGCGCTGATCGCGCACATCGACCAGCGCCACGGACGACTGGACGGCGTGATCCATTCGGCCGGCGTAATCCGCGACAGTTTCCTGCTCAACAAGACGCACGACGACTATGCCGCCGTGATCGGCGCCAAAGTGCTTGCCGTCGCCCACCTCGATGCGGCGATCGGCGCGCGTCCGCTGGACCTGTTCGTGCTGTTCGCGTCGACCAGCGGCGTCTATGGCAATCCGGGGCAGGCCGACTACGCGGCTGCGAATGCTTTTCTCGACGGATACGCGCGCCATCGGCGCGCGCGCGTCGAGCGCGGCGAGTGTCACGGCCGCACGCTGTCGGTCGCGTGGCCGCTCTGGGCCGACGGCAGCATGCGGATGCCTGACGCGGCGCGCCTTCGCCTGCGCGAACGCGGTCTGGTCGAACTGTCCGCAGCCGACGGAGTCGCCGCCCTG
Source organism: Tahibacter sp. (assembly GCF_032229445.1). NCBI lineage: Bacteria > Pseudomonadati > Pseudomonadota > Gammaproteobacteria > Lysobacterales > Rhodanobacteraceae > Tahibacter > Tahibacter sp. The sequence continues at coordinate 7,870 of NZ_JAVTWC010000062.1, read as the reverse complement.
TATGCGGCCCTGGCGACCGGCCGCACGCGTGTCCACCTGCATCGGATGACGGACGCCGTCGAGCGCCGGCCCGCCGCGCCGCCGCCTGTTTCCGCACCGGTCGCTGTCGCGCCCGTTGCCGTCGCGCCAGCTGCGATTGCCGCGCTGCCTGCCGACGCCGGGGACCGTTTTGGCCAGCAGGTGCTGAGCTATCTGAAGCAGGCGCTGTCAGGCACGCTGAAGCTACCGGTGGAAAACATCGAGGCGGACGCGCCGTTCGAGCGATACGGCCTGGATTCCATCCTCGCGCTCGAACTGACCAATGCGCTGGAGCGGATATTCGGGTCGCTCTCCAAGACGCTGTTCTTCGAATACCAGACCCTGGCTGCCTTGAGCCGCTACTTCCAGACCGCTCACCGCGACCGTCTGCTGCAACTGGTCGACGGCGCCCAGCGGCAGACGCAACCGCGCACCGCCGGCGTCGCGCCCGCTGTCGCGGCATCCGTTACCGCGCCGACCCGACGCGAGTGGCCGTCGCGTGAGCGGCCCGCCGTTGCTGCCGAACCGTCGCGGTCCGATACCGCCGCGCGTGAGCTCGTCGCCATCGTCGGTGTCGCCGGCCGTTATCCCGGCGCCGATACTCTGGACGCGTTCTGGGACAACCTGAAGGCCGGCCGCGACGCCATCACCGAAGTCCCCGCCGAGCGCTGGAACCACGACGCCTATTTCGAGCCGCAGAAGGGCACCGTCGGCAAGACCTACGGCAAGTGGGGCGGATTCATCGCCGGTGTGGCCGACTTCGACCCGCTGTTCTTCAATATCCCTCCGGTCGAAGCCTACGGACTGGACCCGCAGGAACGTCTGTTCCTGCAATGCGCTTACGAAACGCTCGAGGATGCTGGCTATACGCGCGAATCCCTGGGCCGGCAGACGCGTCGCGGCCGCGAGGGCAACGTCGGTGTGTTCGTCGGGGTGATGTACGAGGAATACCAGCTTTACGGCGCGCAGGCGCAGACCGTCGGTCACGGCATCAGCCTGAGCGGCAGTCCCGCGTCGATCGCCAATCGCGTCTCGTACTTCTGCAACTTCCACGGCCCGAGCCTCGCGGTCGACACGATGTGCTCGTCGTCGCTGACCGCCATCCACCTCGCCTGCGAAAGCCTGCTGCGCGGGCAGTGTGAAGCAGCGCTCGCCGGCGGCGTGAACGTCAGCGTGCATCCGAACAAGTACCTCATGCTGGCGCAGGGCCGGTTCCTCTCCAGCGATGGTCGCTGCCGCAGCTTCGGTGAAGGTGGCGATGGCTACGTACCGGGCGAAGGCGTCGGCGCGGTGTTGCTGAAGCCGCTGTCGAACGCGGTTGCCGACGAAGACCGCATCTACGCGGTCATCCGTGGCAGTTCCATCAATCACGGCGGCAAGACCAACGGATTCGCGGTCCCCAACCCGGTCGCCCAGGCCGATCTCATTGCGCAGGCGCTGCAAGACAGTAATGTCGACGCTCGCACGATCAGCTACCTCGAGGCCCACGGCACCGGCACATCGCTCGGCGATCCTATCGAGATTCGCGGCCTGGTCAGTGCGTTCCAGGCGCAGACGTCCGACAAGGGCTTCTGCGCCATCGGTTCGGTCAAGTCGAACATCGGTCATTGCGAAAGCGCAGCCGGCATCGCGGCGCTGACGAAGGTGCTGCTGCAGATGAAGCACGGGATGCTCGTGCCCAGCCTGCATTCCGAAACGATCAACCCGTTCATCGACTTTGCCGACACGCCCTTCGTGGTCCAGCGTGAGCTGAGCGAATGGCCGCGCGCGGTGGGCGCAGCGCTGCGCGAGCAGCCCAGGCGCGGGGGCATTTCCTCCTTCGGCGCCGGCGGATCCAATGCGCATCTGGTGATCGAGGAATATCCGCAGGCGACGGCGCGCCGCGCGACGGCGGCGCGCTCCTCGCGCCTCGTTCTGCTGTCGGCGAAATCCGAAGAGGCGCTGCAGCGGCAGGTTCGCCAGCTGCTGGCGTTCGCCGAGTCGGCGGGCGAGGACGACCTCGCCGATATCGCCTACACATTGCAGGTCGGCCGCGAAGCGATGGAGTTCCGCCTGGCGCTGACGGTGGACAGCGTGGGCGAACTTTGCGAAAGACTGCGCGCCTGCACGGCCGGCGAGACCGAAGTGCCCGGCTGCGGGCGCGGTGAAGTCAAGCGCAACAAGGAACTGCTGGCGGCGTTCGCCGGCGACGACGATCTGCAGCGTGCGGTGGCGTCATGGCTGGCACGCGGCAAGCTAGAAAAGCTACTCGAGTTCTGGGTCAAAGGCCTGCGCATCGACTGGAACGGTCTTTACGCGAATGAAGCGCCGCCGCGCCGCATCGCGCTGCCGACGTATCCGTTCGAGCGGGAGCGTTACTGGATCGGGCTGCGTGAGCTCGGTCTGGAGCCGGCGGTCGCGGATAAGGTCGAGGTGGCGGTGCGCGAGAGCGTGCTGAGCAAGGGATGGCGGGAAGCGCCGCTGGCGGGGCCGGTGGCGACGGTCGGCAGCGTGCTGATCGTGGCGGATGCGGGTACGCGCACGCTGGCGCAGGCGTTGGCCTTGCGCGTGGCGCGTAGCCGGATCGTGCGTAGCGATGAGGACGAGTGGCGTGGGACGGTGGACTGGAGCGAGTGGGAAGCGCTGGTCGACGTGACGGGGTGCGGCGAGGCGTCGATCGAGGCGCTGGCGTGGGTCGAGATCGTGCAGGCGTGGGTGCTGGCGCGCGCGCCGCACGGTGGGCGTGCGCTGTGCGTGACGCAGGATGACGGCGCGGCGCTGCGCGCGGGCTTGTATGGGATGCTGCAAAGCGAGTACGGGCGGATCCGTTCGCGTCACGTCGATGTGGACAATGTGGACGGCGAGGCGTGGATTGCGCAGGTCGTACAGGAACTGGGCGCACCCGACGACGCGGTCGAGGTGACGTACCGGAACGATCGGCGCTATCGGGCACAGCTGGAAGAAGGGATTCTGGCGGCATCGGCAGCGGAGTTGGACTGGGCGCCGGAAGGTGTGTTGTGGATCACCGGGGGCACGCGCGGGCTGGGTCTGGCCTGCGCGCGGCATTTCGTGCGGCGGCACGGGGTGAAACGGCTGGTGCTGACGGGCCGCGAGACGCTGCCCGAGCGTGCGCAGTGGCAGGCGCGCGCGGTGCAGGCGGATGCGACGGGGCAGAAATTGCGCGCGCTGCTGGCGCTGCAGGCCGACGGCGTGACGGTCGAGGTGACGTCGGTCGACCTGTGCGACGAGGCTGCGCTGGAGCAGGAGATGCGTCGCCTGCAGTCGCTCGGTCCGATCCACGGGGTCCTGCATTGCGCCGGTCTGGCCGATGCGCAGACACCGGCCTTCGTGCGCAAGACAGTGGCGGGCATTGCCGCCGTGCTGGCGCCAAAAGTGGTAGGGCTGGAGACGCTGTTGCGTTGCCTGCGGGGATCGTCGTCGCTGCGCTTCTGCGTGCTGTTCTCGTCGATTTCGGCGCTGGTGCCGGATCTGGCGTCGGGCCAGGCCGACTACGCGATGGCGAACGCCTACATGGACCATGTGGCGCGGCGCGAGCAGGCCGGTGATCTGCCGGTCGTGAGCGTGCAGTGGGGCAGCTGGAACGAGAGCGGGATGGGCGAGGTGAAGAGCCGCGTGTATCGCGAACTGGGTCTGTTGAGCCACAGCGACGAGCAGGGGATGCATTGGTTGGACCGGATCGTGGCGACGCAGCATCGTGGTGTGCTGGCGCCATTGCTCGTGGACGGTTCGCGCTTTGAGGCGCAGCGGCTGCTGCGGCGGCGCGACCCCCCGGCGGTCCGCGCGCCGGCAGAGGCTGCAGCCGCTGCCAGCGCGCTGTCAGCGCCGTTGTCTGCGCCATCGGGTGAAGGGCTTTTGTCGCAGGTGGAGGGCTGGCTGCACGCGTTGTTTGCGCACCAGCTGCAGATACCGCGGGAGAAGGTCGACCTACAGACGCCACTGCCGGACTACGGCGTGGACTCGGTGCTGCTGATGCAGGTGCTGGTACCGATCGGTGCACAGGTGAACGACACGCTGGATCCGTCGATCCTGTACGAGCACCAGACGATCACCGCGTTCGCCCGCTGGCTGATATCGAAATACGAGACGGCGCTGCGGGCGAACCTGTCGGCCGGTGAGGTCGCGGGCGAGGCGGCGCCGTCGGCGCCGGTGGACGTCGGACCTGTGAACGTCGGCCCGGTGAAGGTCGCGCCGGTCACGGTGTTGCCGACGCGGGCGCCGGCCTTGCCGCCCCCGGTGGCGGACGAGGCGCTGGCCGTCGTGGGCCTGTCGTGTCGCTTCGCGGGTGCAAATGACGTGTCGGCGTACTGGGACCTGCTCGCGCAGGGCCGCAGCGCGATTGCGCCGGTACCGTCCTCACGCTGGGGCGCGACTAGCGGGGACGACTGGGCGGCCCTGCTGGACGACGTGAATCACTTCGACCCGGAACATTTCCGTCTGCTGCTGGCCGACGCGCGGGCGATGGACCGTCAGGCGCTGCTGGTGCTGGAAGAAAGCCTGAAGGCCTGGCATCACGCCGGTTACGCGGCGGCGGAACTCAAGGGCACGCGCTGCGGCGTGTACCTGGGCGCGCGCGGCCAGTTCAACGCGGATGCGACGAGTCTGCGCGAGTCGGTCAATCCGATCCTGGCGATGGGACAGAACTACCTGGCGTCGAACATCTCGCAGTTCTTCGACCTGCGCGGGCCGAGCCTGGTGGTGGACACGGCGTGTTCGTCGGCCCTCGTCGCGTTGAGCATCGCGGCCCAGGGGCTGCGCAGCGGCGAGATCGATGCGGCGCTGGTGGGCGGGGTGAGCCTGCTGAACGGTCCGGGGGCGCTGCGGCTGTTCGAGCAGCGCGGCATCCTGAAGCGCGGCGCGTTCCATATATTCGATCGCCGGGCGCAAGGGGCAATCCTGGGCGAAGGGGTAGGGATGGTGGTGCTCAAGCGCCATGCGCAGGCGGTGGCTGACGGCGACCGGATCTACGCGCTGGTGCGTGCTGTTGCGGTGAACAACGACGGCCGCACGGCGGGTCCTACGGCGCCGAACGTGCATGCGCAGAAAGACGTGATGCAGCAGGCGCTGGATCGCAGCGGCTGGCGCGCGCAGGACATCAGCCACATCGACGTGAACGGATCGGGTTCGGAGATCACGGACCTGCTGGAACTGCGCGCCGTCGAGGCGGTGTATCGCCCGGACCGGGTGCAGCCGTGCGAGCTCGGATCGATGAAGCCGAACATCGGCCATCCATTGTGCGCAGAGGGCATCGCGAGCCTCATCAAAGTCGTGCTGATGCTGCATCACGGCCAGCGCGTACCGTTCCTGTCGGCGCAGGAGCCGATGGCGCACTACGATCTGGACGCGTCGCCGTTCCGCTTCACGCGCCAGTTGCGGCCGTGGGGCGACGCGCCGCGGGTGGCAGCGATCAACTCGTTCGCCGACGGTGGCACGAATGCCCATGTGATCGTGGAGGGCGCCGTCGCGCACGCCGATGCCTGGCGACAGCCGATACCGGCACCCGTGCTGAAGAGAGTGTGGTTGCCGGCACAGTCTTCGCCGGCGGAACGCGAAGACGCGAACGGCCTCGATCGCAACGTTGAAGCCGGCAGGCGTCCCCCGCTTGTGGCATCCAGACGCAGCGCGAGCCGGCGCGCGGAGCGGCCGAACGGCGAGGCTTTCACGCCGGCGGTGATCGCGAACGAAATCCAGTTGACCTCGGTGCCGCAGGAGCCCGGCTTCTGGGAACGCTATGCCTGAGTGCCACACTGTTGGTGATCTCGTGCACACACGCGAATGCACCAAGTATCAAAGCTGGACAATCGACACTCTTGTGCCTCGCTGGTAGTCTGACCGGGATTGCTGAATCGGCAGTAGTTCACCGCTCGGGGGGGCGGGCCGCAATCTCGTCCAGCTTCTTCGGGATGTCGGGCGAGTGCCGGTCGGCGACGCGTAGGACTTGAGGCTGCACATCACGTTCCGAGCCTGCTCATGCCGAGCGGGCTTGGAACGCCGTCGACATCGACAGCGAAGGTGAAACATGCACGTGGCCCACTATGCCGCCTGCATGCAACTCCGTCGGTGACGGCGTTCGGGACAGGTGTAATCGATACGGTGTTGACCCCGCCAGGCGGCGAAACCGGCCTGAGTATCGTCGTCGCCGAGCGGAGCCGGTCTGGTGCAATGTGACAAACGCAGCGGTCACCCGGATGGTGATCGCAGAGGTCGGTTGGAGGCGCGCCGCAAGGCGGAACCAGGCGAGCGACGCCAGCCCGGGCCAGGTGCGGTTCCGAGCGGTCGACCTGCCTGGCGGTGACTGGAGTTGGGGGATGACACAGAGAATCAAGCACGAGATTTTGATTTCCGTACGAAATCCCGTGTTGAGGGACCACCAGTTCGAGGCGCAACACCTGCTGCCCGGACTGGCCTATATCGATATCCTGTTCCAGACCTTCCTGCCCTTCGGGTTCAAGGTCGCCGACCTGGAATTGCGCGATCTGGCGATACACAGGCCGCTGATCGTCGCGCCGGACCATGACATCAGGCTCTGCATCGAGGCGACGTCCCGCGACGAGGTGGAGTGGAGCGTCGAATTGACCGGCCGTCTCCGTGGCGCTGCCGATGCCGAGCCCGCGCGACGCTATGCCGTGGCCACGATGGTGCGCCGGAGACTGCCGGTTTCCTATGACGAGGTGCTCGAGTGGGACGGCGTGTCGGCGGCCGCCGCGGCCACGTTGCCGCTGAGCGCCATCTACGACGCCAGCACCCGGCACGGCATCGACTACGGACCGTTCATGCGGGCCGACGGGCTCGTCCACATGACCGACTCGGCGATCTACGTCGACTGCCGGCTCGGTGCGACAGCGGCTTCGGATGCGTCTTCGCTGCTGTTTCATCCGGCGCTGATGGACGCCAGCATGATGGCGGCAACGACCATGCTCAATTCGGCCGACGGGCAACAGCACCGCGCCGCGCTGCCGCTCTCCTATGATTTTTTTTCCGCCTCGCAGGCACTCCCGGGCGCGTTTCGCGTACGCGTCAACCGCAGCCTCGCAAAGAAGCACGGCGAGCTGGCCTATCTGTCGATGGATTTCTTCGACTTGGCTGGACACAAGATCGCCGAGCTCGGCGATTTCGCCACCAAGCTGCTGCGCGAGTCGCGCGGAGAGTTCGGCGCCGATGCGTTCGCCGATGAAAAGGCCGGCAGCCTGTCGATAGCCGCGCCGCGCGGCGCAGGCGCGATCGCAGGCAACTCGCTGACGGACCTGCTGTGCGAGCTCATTGCGGCCCATGTGAAGCGGCCGGTCCGCGACGTGGGCGTCGCCGACAGCTTCTATGAAATGGGGATCAATTCGACCGGGCTGCTGGAAATCGCCCGCGCGATCGAGGAACTGGTCGGCAGCAAGCAGCCGCCGACGCTGCTGTTCCAGTATTCCAACATCGACCAGTTGGTGCGTCACCTGTCAGAGACGGGCGCATGGCGCGGCCAGGCGGTGCTACCGATCGTACCGCCACCCGTCCTTGCGGTACCGGCCCGCCTTGATGCGACGGCGCAGGAATCGTCCACGCGCCGTTCGCGCCGGCGCAAGCGTCGTTTCGGGCACGGCGATATCGCGGTGATCGGCCTCAGCGGCCGCTATCCGCAGGCGCGGACGGTGGAGGATCTGTGGGAGAAGCTCAGCGCTGGCGGGGACTGCGTGACGCTGATTCCGGCGGAGCGCTGGGACCGCGAGCGGGATTTCGACGATCGCAAGGGCCAGCCGGGCAAGAGCTACGCGAAGTGGGGCGGCTTTGTTTCGGGAGTGGACGAATTCGACCCGTTGTTTTTCGGGCTGTCGCCGCGGGAGGCGGAATACACGGATCCGCAGCAGCGCTT
>NZ_JAVTWC010000061.1:0-10807 GCF_032229445.1 Tahibacter sp. | reverse complement strand
GCGAGGCGATCGAGGCGCGGCTGTCGCGCATCTGGTGCGAGGTGCTCGACGTCGCCGCGGTCGACCCGCGTGCCGGCTTCTTCGATATCGGTGGGGATTCCGTTTCCGCCGTGCTCCTCGCCGAACAGATCGCCGCGCAATTCGGCTGCGAATTTCCGGTCACCGAGGTGTTCCGGTTCGGCTCCGTCCGGCGCATCAGCGAAGCGCTCGCCGCGACACAGTCCGTCGGGGCGCGGTTCGACGCCGCCGTCCCGGCGGCCGCGCCGTCGCGGCCCGCGGCCGCGCCTGCACCGGCTACCGACAGCTACGCCGGTTGCATTGCCATCATCGGCCTGGCCTGCCATTTTCCGGGCGCGCGTCACCACGAGCAGTTCTGGGAAAACCTCGTGAACGGCGTCGACAGCATTGCGGTCGCCCCACCGGCCGCACGCGACGCCGCGCCCGCGCGGCCCGGCGCACACTCCGTGTACGCATGGGGCAACATTGAAGGCAAGGAATTCTTCGACGCGGAGTTCTTCCAGGTCGCCGCGCGCGACGCGCACCTGATGGATCCGCAATTGCGCCTGCTGCTGCAGCAGGCGTGGGCGGCGGTGGAAGACGCCGGCTACGTGCCCGGGGAAATCCCGGACACCGGCGTGTTCACCGCGAGCAGCCACAACGACTACGCCACATTGCTGTCGCGCGGCCTCGCTGCGGACAGCGGGATGCTGACCGACAGCGATCAGTACGTCGCCTGGCTGCTGTCGCAGAGCGGCACGATTCCGACGATGATTTCGCATCGCCTGGGCCTGACCGGCCCCAGCCTCGCGGTGCATTCCAACTGTTCCTCGTCGCTCGTGGCCATGCATACCGCGCAGCGCAGCGTGCTCGCCGGCGAATCGCGCCAGGCCATCGTTGGCGCCGCGACGGTGAGCGGCACGACACTGCACGGCTACGTCCATCTGAAGGGGTTGAATTTTTCGCGCGACGGTCGCGTGAAGACCTTTGACGCCGACGCCGACGGCATGGTCGGCGCCGAAGGCGTCGCCGCCGTGCTGCTCAAGCGCGCGAGCGATGCGATCGCCGACGGCGATCACGTCTACGCCCTGTTGCGTGGTATCGCGATCAACAACGACGGCGCCCAGAAAGCCGGCTTCTATTCGCCCAGTGTCGACGGTCAGGAACGGCTGATCCAGGGCCTGCTCGCATCCTCCGGCGTACATCCCGACTCGATCGGCTACGTCGAGGCGCACGGTACCGGGACCGAGCTCGGCGATCCGATCGAGGTCGCCGCGCTGACGGCAGCATGGCGCCGCCAGACGTCGGCGGTGCAGTACTGCGGCATCGGCTCGGTGAAGACCAACCTCGGCCATCTCGACACCGCGGCGGGTCTCGCCGGATGCATCAAGGTGGCGCTGAGCCTCAGCCGTCGGCAGCTGCCGCCAAGCCTGCACTACCACAGCGCCAATCCGCGACTGAATCTCGATACGTCGCCGTTCTACGTCGTGGACCGGCTCCGGACCTGGCCCGAGCAGCCGCACCCCCGGCGTGCGGCACTCAGTTCGTTCGGCATCGGCGGCACCAATGCACATGCCCTGTTCGAGGAATACCGGCCGCCAAGCGAACCCGTCGTCACCGCGCCGGGCTCGTACCTGCTGGTGCTGTCAGCGAAAAGCGCCGCGCAAGTCGACGCGTACGCCGGGCGCATGCGCGAGTTCCTGCAGCGCAGCGAACGGCGTGGCGAGCCGGTCGATCTCGCGGCGCTGACCTATACGCTTCAGGTCGGCCGCGTGCCGATGGAGCACAGGCTCGCGGTCGTGTTCACCGGACTGGACGACCTGCGCGGCAAACTCGACGCCTGCGTCGCGGGCCAGTGGCCGATCGCGGGCTGCTACCGCGGCACGGCGAGCGACGACAGCCAAGTGCTCAAGTCCTTTGCGGCCGATGAGGATCTGCAGACCGCCCTGCGCAACTGGGTCGCCAAGGGCAAGCATCAGACGCTGGCGGAACTGTGGGTGCAAGGTGCGCAGATCGACTGGCGCGGCCTTCCTGCGCAGCGGCCGCGACGCATGTCGCTGCCGACCTATCCGTTCAAGCAGCAGCACTTCTGGGTGGACAAGCCGGCGGCGTCCGGTGCGGTTGCCCCGGCGCGTGCGGGCGCCGTGCCGTCGGTGGACACGCTGCATCCGCTGCTGCATCGCAATACATCTACCTTGTCGCAGCAGCGATTCAGCTCCCGCTTCGCCGGCGACGAGCATTTTCTGCGGGATCACGTCGTCGAAGGCACGGCCGTGATGCCCGGCGTAGCGTATCTGGAAATGGTGCGCGCGGCGTTGCGCGAATCCGACGACGGTCACGCCGACGCGTCGACCTTCCGGCTGCGTAACGTGGTCTGGCTGCGGCCGTTGCGGGTCGGTGCGCCGAGGCAGGTTCACGTCTCGCTCAATGCGCTCGAATCCGGCGACTGCGACTACGAAGTGTCGAGTACCGAGGACGGGCCGGCGGGCGAGGCGCTGGATCGCCTCGTGCACGGAATGGGGCGCGCGGTCGTCGGCGCGGAACGCGACGACGCCATGCCACTGGATCTGGACGATCTGCGCCGGCGCCTCGATCGCGAGATCGAGCCCGAAGCGCTGTATCGGCAGTTCGAGGCGATGCAGATCCACTACGGTCCCGCACACGTCGTCATCACCGACCTGAAGGTGGGTACGGATGGCGACGCACACCGTTACGTGCTGGCGTCGCTGCGGTTGCCTTCGGCGGTTGCGCACACGGCAGCGGACTATGTGCTGCATCCGAGCCTGCTCGACGGCGCACTGCAGGCGATCATCGGGCTGGCCGTGGATGCGCTGTCATCGCCGGCGCACGTGGCGCATCCCAGGCCGCACCTGCCGTTCGCGCTTGAAGAACTGGACGTGTTCCGCGCGATTCCGGCGGACGCGGTCGCCTGCTGCCGCCTGCAGCCGTCGGTCACGTCGGACAACCTGCGCAAATACGACGTGGACGTGTGTGATAGCAACGGCGAGATCTGCGTGCGTGTGCGCGGCTTCGCGACACGCGCGATGCAGGACGCGCCGCTGCCGGAAAGCACCGCGGGCGCCGTCAATGCGCAATTCCTCGCGCCGACCTGGAGCGTGCGCAAGGCGTTGTTCGACGATGCCCCGCCGAACCACGCCGGCGTGGTCATCGTCGGCGGCGATGCACAACAGCAGCAGTCGGTACGCGCGCTATATCCGGCGGCGCATGTCGTGGATGTGTCGGGCGGCCTGTCGGTAGACGACTGGCGCGACCAGTTGCAAGCACTGGGCACGCTGCAGCACGTGGTATGGCTGCCGCGGCTGGGCGCCGGCGCGCACGCCGACGACGAAACACTGCTGGCGGCGCAGGAAGCCGACGTGATCAGCGCGTTCCGCCTCGTCAAGGCGCTGCTGCAGCTCGACTACGGATCCAGCCGCCTGCGCTGGACCATGGTCACGCGCAGCGCGCAGGAAGTCCGCTCTGGCGAGCCGGTTGATCCGGCGCAGGCGGCCCTGCACGGGTTCGTCGGCTCGCTGGCCAGGGAATACGCGCATTGGCCGATCCGGCTAGCCGATGTCGGTACCGATGGCGACTGGCCCCTCGACGATATTGCGCGCCTGCCGGCGGACGCCGAAGGCGAAGCGTGGGCCTATCGCGACGGCCAGTGGTATCGGCGCCAGCTACTCGTCTGCGACCTCTCGGCAGCGCCGGTCGTCGCGCCGTATCGGCAAGGCGGCGTCTACGTCGTGATCGGTGGAGCCGGTGGCATCGGTGAAGTCTTTACCCGGCATCTGCTGACGCATTACCGCGCGAACGTGGTCTGGATCGGGCGGCGCGAAGCCGATGAGGCCATCGAAGCGAAACGCAGGGACCTCGCGCAGCTCGGTCCGGCGCCGCTATACGTGCGCGCCGACGCCGCCGACGCGCACGCGCTGGAACAGGCGTGGCAGCAGATCAAGGCACGCTATGGCCGCATCGACGGCATCGTGCATGCTGCCATCGTGCTGATGGACAAGAGCCTCGCCGGCATGGGCGAGGACGTCTTCCGCGCCGCTTTGCGCGCGAAGGCGGAAACGAGCGTGCGGCTTGCGCAGATAGCCGAGCGCGAGTCCCTCGATTTCGTCGCGTTCTTCTCGTCCCTGCAGAGCTTCTCGCCCGCGGCAGGGCAGAGCAACTATTCCGCCGGATGCACCTTCGCCGACGCGTTCGCTACGCTGCTGTCGCGGCGCATGTCCTGCCCGGTGAAGGTGATGAACTGGGGCTACTGGGGCAGCGTCGGCGTCGTGGCGTCGGAAGCCTACCGGCAACGCCTCGCGAAGATCGGCCTCGACTCGATCGAGCCCGAGGCTGGCATGAATGCTCTGGACCGGCTGCTCGGCAGCCAGGTGCGGCAGCTTGCGTTCGTGCGTACCAGTGCGGCGCTGCAGGCGCGCAGGTCGAGGCTAGACGAAGAGATCGTCGCGGTCGGCAGCGTTGTCGTCGATGTGACCCGCAGACTGGTCGTGCCGCAGACGCTGGCCTCGCCCGGCCTGGATGCAATGGTCGAGGCCATGCGCGGCATGGAAGATCTGCTGGCGCGCGTTCTCGTTTCGCATCTGGACGAGCTCGGGCTGCTGGGCGAAACCATGCCTGCGGCTTACTCCGCCATGCCGGCGCCGCTCAGACAGTGGCTGGCGGCTAGCCGTCGTGCGTTCGTCGAACTCGGACTGTTGCGGCAGCAAGGCAGCGCCTGCGAGGTGATCGGCGGCCTGGACGCCCGCCAGGTTCGGCAGCAGTGGCAGGACGCCAAGGCGCGCTGGGCGCAGGATCCGCACGTGCAGGCGCATGCGAGCCTTGCGGACGCCGCCCTGACGGCGTTGCCGGACATACTGTCGGGCAGCGTGCCGGCGACCGATGTGTTCTTCCCCGGCGCATCGGTGGAACAGGTAGGCGCTCTCTACCGCAATAATCCGGTTGCGGACTATTTCAATGATGTACTCGTGGAAACCTTGTCGGCGGCGATCGTAGCGCGGCTGCGGGAAGATCCATCGGCACGCCTGCGCCTGATCGAGATCGGCGCCGGCACGGGTGGTGCCAGCGCATCGATATTCGCGCGGCTGGCGCAATACCGCGACCACATCGAGGAGTACTGCTACACCGATATCTCGAAAGCGTTCCTGTTTCACGCCAGGCAGAACTATGCGCCGATCGCACCGTATCTGCAGTGCCGGCTGTTCGACGCGCAGCGTCCGCCGGCGGAGCAGGGCATTGCCAGTGGCGTCTACGACATCGCGATCGCGGTGAACGTGCTGCACGTGGCTGGCGACATCCGCCAAGCGGTGCGCAACGTGAAGGCGACGCTGCAGCACAACGGCCTGCTGCTGCTCAACGAAATCAGTACCTGGAGCCTGTTCGCGCACGCGACGTTCGGCCTGCTGGACGGCTGGTGGCAGTTCGTCGATGCACCGCTGCGTATCGACGGCACGCCAGGATTGTCGCCGGAGAGCTGGCGCCAGCTGCTCGTGGATGAAGGCTTCCGTGCCCCGGGCTTTCCCGCCCACGCCCAGCACCCGCTCGGACAGCAGATCGTGATCGCGGCCAGCGACGGGATGGTGCGCAGGCCTGCCGCGGCGTTACCGGTCCGCCGGGTCGAGCCGGACGCGCCGGCCAGCACCGTGGCGCTGCCGGCGGTACCTGCCGCCGCCGATCTTGCCGTCACATTGCGCGACAGGGTGACGCTGGCCTTGCGCAAGCTCGTGGCCGAGACGGTGCAGATGTCGCTGGCTGAGATCGACGCTGCCGAGCCCATGGAGAAATACGGCATCGATTCCATTCTCGTCGTGCGCATGTCCGGCGCGATGAACGCGTTCTTCGACGACATTCGCACGACGCTGTTCTTCGAACACCGCACGATCGCGGCGCTCGCGGCGCATCTGCTGGCGAACCGGCGGGAGCAAGCGGCGCGCTGGGTCGGCATGGACGAAACGTCGGCGGTGTCGCGCGCCGTCGCGGCGACGCCGACGGTGCGCGCGCCCGCGGCGGCGCTGCGACCGAACCGGCTCCCGCGCCGTTCCAGCGAGCAGGCCGCGTCCGTACAGCAGCACCCGCAGGCCCCCGTTCCCGGCGCCGTGTCCGGTATCGCGGTCATCGGACTCGCGGGACGCTATGCGCAGGCATCCGACATCGAGGAATTCTGGTCGGCGCTGGTCCAAGGGAAAAACTGTATCGGCGAAGTACCGGCGGAACGCTGGGACTGGCGCACGTATTTCAACGCAGAGCGCGGCCGGCCCGGCTCCATCTACAGCCGCTGGGGTGGCTTTCTCGACGCGATCGATCTGTTCGATCCGCTGTTCTTCGACATATCGCCCCTGCAGGCGGAGTACATGGACCCGCAGGAACGCCTGTTCCTCGAGGAAGCGTACGCGTGCATCGAGGATGCGGGCTACACGCCGGCCAGTCTGAGTCCGACGCGCCGGGTTGGCGTCTATGTCGGCGCGATGAACAACACCTACATGCGCGTGACCGGCTTCTATTCGATCGCCAATCGCGTGTCTTACCTGTTCGATTTCCAGGGTCCATCCATGGCCGTCGACACGGCCTGCTCGGCTTCCCTGACGGCGATCCATCTTGCAGTGGAAGCGCTGCGCAGCGGCAGTTGCGACAGGGCGATCGCCGGAGGCGTCAACCTCATCGTCGATCCGGTGCACTATCAGGCGCTGTCGGCGCAGACCATGCTGTCCAGCGGCGACCGCTGCCGCTCGTTCGGCGACGACGCCGACGGCTTCGTCGACGGCGAGGGCGTCGGTGCGGTAGTGCTCAAGCCGCTGGCCGCAGCCATCGACGATGGCGATCACATCTACGGAGTGATCAGGGGCAGCATGGTGAACGCCGGCGGCAGGACGCACGGCTACACAGTGCCGAACCCGGCTGCGCAGACGCAGGTCGTGGTCGAAGCGCTGAGCCGCGCGGGCGTCCGCGCGCGCGCGGTCAGCTACATCGAAGCGCACGGCACGGGAACGCAACTCGGCGATCCGATCGAAGTGGCGGCGCTGACGGCGGCATTCCGCAAGGACACCGCGGATCTCGGCTTTTGCGCCATCGGTTCGCTCAAGAGCAACATCGGCCATGCCGAAAGCGCGGCGGGAATCGCCGGTCTCACCAAGGTGCTGCTGCAGATGCGGCACCGGCAGCTCGTACCCAGCCTGCATGTCGAGGTGTTGAACCCGCAGATCGATTTCGGTCCGTTCGTGGTGCAGCGCGAGTCGGCGCCGTGGCAACGCCCGCGGCTGGATGTCGACGGCAAGATCGAGGAAAGCCCGCGCATCGCCGGCATTTCGTCGTTCGGCGCGGGTGGTGCGAATGCCCACCTCGTCGTGGAGGAATACGAGGCGCCGGCAGAGTACGACAGTGCGCCGGTGGTCGACGAACTGCATCCGGCGCTGATTCTGCTGTCGGCCAAGACGCCGGAAGCATTGCCGCTGAGGGCGCGGCGCCTGCTCGCGGCGGTCGAGCGTGGTGCGTTCCGGCAGCAGGATCTCGCGGCCATCGCCTACACACTGCAGGTCGGCCGCGAAGCCCTGCGCTATCGGCTCGCGTTCACGGCGACTTCGCTGGACGATCTGCGCCGCAAGCTGCTCGCGTGCCAGCAGGGTTCGGCGCATACCGAGGAAGTGCATCGCGGCGAATCAGCGAGCCAACGCGGCGTCGACGGGCTGTTCGCCGGCGACGAGGAAATGCAGGAAGCGATCGCGAAATGGATGGCCCGCGGCAAGTACGCGAAGCTGCTCGCGCTATGGGTCAAGGGCGCAACGATCGACTGGCTGCAGCTGTATCCGGGGCGCCTTCCGCGGCGCCTGTCGCTGCCGACCTATCCGTTCGCGAAACTACGCTGCTGGCTCGATTCGTCGAGCTTCCTGTCCAGCCGTTCTGCCGAGAAGTCGACGCAGCGCCGGCTGCATCCGCTGCTGCACGAAAACACCTCGAACCTGGACGGTCCGCGATTCAGCTCGTGTTTCAGCGGGCAGGAATTCTGGCTCGCCGATCACGTCGTGCACGGTCGGCCGGTGCTGCCGGGCGTGGCCTATCTGGAAATGGCGCGAGCGGCGATCGTGCACGGCAGTGCGCGCGAGGACGCCGCGGTCGCCGGCATCATTCTGCGCGACGTGGTCTGGGTCAGGCCCCTGTTCGTCGACGGCGCGCCCGTGCGCGTGCACGTCGCACTGGCGCAACAGACCGGCGAAGAAATCGGCTATGAAATCTATAGCGATGCGGACCCATCCGGACGCGTGATCCATGCCCAGGGCAGAGCATCGTGGCGGGTGCCCGAGCCTTCGCCGCGCGTGAACCTCGCTGCGCTGCAGGCCGCCGGCGAGCGCCGCCTCGCCGTGAATGAGTGCTACGAACTCATGCGCGTGAGCGGGCTGACCCACGGACCGGCGCTGCGCGGCTTGCGGGAAGCCGTGGCCGGAGTGGACGAGGCCGGCTCGCGGTTCGTACTCGCGCGGCTGGAACTGCCCGAGTCAGTGAAAGGCACGGCCAGTGACTATGTGCTGCATCCGAGCCTGCTCGACAGCGCCTTGCATGCGGCGGGCGCGCTCGACTCGCGCTCCGCGCAACAGGAACCGCTTCTGCTGTACGCCGTGGAATCCGTGGCCATCCTCGCCGCGCCGACCGCCGCGTCGTTCGCCGTGCTGCGCGAGGATGTGGGCAGCAGCGCACAGCTGCCGAAGGTACGCATCGAGCTCTGCGACGAACTCGGCAACGTCTGCGTGCGCGTGTCGGGCCTGTCTGCGCGCAGGCTGGATACGCTGCGCGACACGGCGACGCAACGTACGGTTTATCTCAGCCGGCAATGGACTCCAGCGACTGCCGCTGCCGATCGGTCGACGTTCTCGCAGCGCTGGATCTTCGGCAGCTTCGCAGACGCTGCGCAGGCCGCACAGTGGAGTGAGGTCGAGCGCCGGCTGAGCGCCTTGCCGCAGACGCATGTCGAGCGTCTGACCAGTCAGGCAGAGGCCGAGCACGATCGGTACGAGCAACTGGGCTGGCAGCTGATCGAAGGCCTGCAGCGGATACTGGCCAGCAAGCCGCACGGCCCCGTGCTGGTTCAGGTCGTGACCTCGGATGCGCGCCGCGACGGGCTGCTGCAAGGACTCGGCGGCGTGCTGAAGACGGCGCAGATGGAGAATCCGCTGATCCGGGGCCAGCTAGTTTGCCTGCAGGGTGACGACGGGGCCGCGACCTGGATCGAGCAGCTGCAGCACGCCTCAGGTGCGCCGGAGGCGGAGATCCGCTACCGCGACGGCGTCCGTCAGGTCAGTGAGATTGCCGAGGACACGGCGCCGCCCGAGCAGGTGCCGTGGAAATCCGGCGGAATCTATCTCGTCACCGGCGGCGCCGGCGGTCTCGGACTGACCTTTGCGGAAGAAATCATCCAGCGCGTCGCCGATGCGCACGTGATCCTGGTTGGGCGTTCGCCGTTGAGCGCCGACAAGGCGCGGCGGTTGCGCGCGTGGGCGGATGCCGGACTCGCGGTCGACTATCGCCAGGTCGACTGCGCGGACGCAGCGGCCGTCACGGCGCTGATCGCGGACATCCGGGCGGCGCATGGCCGCCTCGATGGCGTGATCCATGCGGCGGGCGCGTTGCGGGACAGCTTCCTGCTGGCGAAGACGCGACAGGAATACGAGGTCGTGCTTGGCGCGAAAGTCCGCGCGGCTGTCAATCTCGACGCGGCGATCGGTTCGCGCGCGCTGGATTTCTTCGTCCTGTTCTCGTCGATCACCGGATCGACCGGCAATATCGGCCAGGCCGACTACGCGGCCGCGAACGGTTTCCTGGATGCCTACGCGCAGTACCGGCGCGGTCAGGTGGACCGCGGCGAACGCCACGGACGCACGCTCTCGATCGCATGGCCACTCTGGGCCGACGGCGGCATGCGCATGTCCGGGAGCGGCCTCGCACAGTTGCGCGCGGAAGGCTATCAGGCCCTGCAGAACCCCGACGGCGTGGCGGCGTTCTATCGCGCATTCGGCAGTGATGCGAGCTGCATCATCGTCGTACGGCGCGACGTCGTGACGGACACGGCCGCCGCTCGAACGGCGCCCGCTCCCGTCGTCCCGGATGCGCGCGGCGCAGCGGCGGTTTCGCGCGGTGCCGATTCGTCCGCGCGTGCCTATCTGCAGCGTTTGCTGGCGGCCATGCTGAAACTCCAGACGACGCAACTCGAGCCGGGCGCACCGTTCTCGCGCTACGGACTCGACTCGATAGTCGCCCTGCGCCTGACGACCGACCTGGAAAAGATATTCGGCCCGTTGCCCAAGACCTTGTTCTTCGAGTATCCGAATTTCGAGGCGCTGTACCGCTATTTCGACGAGGCGCACAGCGACGCCCTGCAGCGCGCGTTGGGTCCGGCGCCGGAACCTGCAGCGGCACTGGCGCCGATACCGGAACTGGCGCCACGCGATGCGGCCGTGTCGCGTTTGCCGGTGGCGCGCTCTGCGGCTCATGCGATGCAGACGGCATCGGCGCCAACGCCGGTCGGCGAGTCGCTGCACGACTCCGCCATCGCCATCATCGGCCTGAGCGGCCGTTATCCGCAGGCGCGTACGGTGGAGGCATTGTGGGAGAAGCTGAGCGCTGGCGAGGACTGCGTGACGCCGATACCGGCGGAGCGCTGGGACGGCGATGAGGATTACGACGAGCGCAAGGGTGTGCCGGGCAAGAGCTACGGAAAGTGGGGTGGTTTCCTGCTGGGAGTGGACGAGTTCGATCCGCTGTTTTTCGGGCTGTCGCCGCGGGAGGCGGAATACACGGATCCGCAGCAGCGCTT
>NZ_JAVTWC010000060.1:0-67253 GCF_032229445.1 Tahibacter sp. | reverse complement strand
GCGACGCACGTAAGTGACCGAACCAGCGAAGTAGCCGGCCGGAATCGCGGTGCCGGCGGTACACCCTTCGAGGTTGGCCGGGAAACTCTTGATCGGCTGCGCGACGAAGCCGGTACCGACCGGCGTCGTGCTGCCCTGCTTCGCGGCTACACCGACCGTGGCCGGCGGAGGCGTGCCGGGACCGGCGATGCTGACGAGGGCGAGCACGTTCTCATCGTGCGTCGAGGCGGCGACCGTCATGACCCACGGACCGAGATGGTTGACCTGGCCGATCGGGTTCGTGATCGTCGCGCTGGTATTGCCGGCCGAGGCGGACACGACGATGTCAGCGTTGACCATGTCAAGGAAGGTACGGTCGCCGTCGCCGATGGTCCACGGATTGCGGCCGCCGGAGATCGAGTAATTGACGACATCGACGCCGTCCGCGATCGCGTTCTCCATCGCCGCAGCGATGTCGGCACCAGGGCAGGTCGTGCCTGGGCAGGCCTTGTATTGGCGGATCGATGCGCAGGGCGCGACACCCGACATGCTCGTGAACGGTGCCGGGATGACCGGCGCGGGCACGCTGCTGGCGGTCAACGTGTTGCCGGCCGCCGTGCTCGACGTGTGCACGCCATGGCCGTCGTCGGTTGCTTCCGGATTCGGTCCATTGCAGGCGCCGGTGCCGGCATCGGTCGTGGAGCAGTCGACGAAGCTACGCAGCTTCGGCGTGCCGCCACTGAAACCGCAACTCGCGTCATTGGCAAAGGACGGGTGATCGGAATTCGTGCCGCCGTCGATCACGCCAACGGTGACGCCGAAGCCGCGCGTGCCGGTGCCACCGGGGACTGCCGTGCCGCTCCACACGGCATCGGCGCCGATGAACGACGGGCCGCGGAAGGTGTCCAGCTTTTCTTCACCGGCGAGGCGGATCGACTGCACACCCGGCAGGTTGCGGACAGCGTCGGCTTCGCTTGCGCTCAACAGCGCAGCAATGCCGTTCTTGGAGATGGCGTAATGATGGGTCGCCGAGACTTCACGGCCGACGGCCGACGAGATCGACTTCACGCGCTGGGCGCGCACATCGGCGAGATGGCTGGCGTAGGCGACGGCGGCCGGGCTCTTGGTGTCCAGCTTGCGCTGGCCCTTGACCGCGGGAGCCGTGGCTTCCAGGGAATTGGCGCCACCCGTGTAGTACAGCAGGCCCGGCTCATTGAACGTGATGATGTAGCTGGCGGCTGCCGTAGCCGACGCCGTCGTCGACTGCGCCGTAGCCACCGACGAACTCACCATTCCACCTGCCAGGACCACGCCGATGACCGATGCCAACGCCGTGATTCGAATCGACTTAACCATGAAACCTCCCAACCGAACTGACACACGAGAAAATCGGCCACACCTCAACCACCCGACGGGTGCAGCCGGCGTACGGAAGAACGCGGGATCGCAACGAAAAGCCCTCAATCATCGGGCGTTTGCTGATTTTCCCCCGACCACTGCATCACAGTGAGCGGCCGCAACATTCGTCCAGACAACTCTTATAGCACCCGCGCCGGGGAGCAACAATCTGCGCTGCGGCAAAGCCCACGCGCGGATTCCCGTTATGACCCAGGGACTTGCTCCACATTTCTGCGCCTCTGGGCGGAGTGGATTCAGAAAAATCTGCGCCTCAGGACTGAACTCTCTGCCGATCACTATGCCTGTCGATGCAGTTCGGAGCACCGCACACGGCAGACGCGAAAAGCGTGCGCCGCGTTCAGTCGGCAAAGAAAGTCTGGACATCCGCCAATTCGCGCGTGATCGGCAGGGGCGGCAGACTGCGCAGGAACAGTTTGCCGTAGGGGCGGGAACTCAGGCGCGGATCGCACAGTACGAGCACGCCCCGATCATTGACGTCCCGGATCAGGCGGCCCGCGCCCTGCTTGAGCGCTATCACCGCCGAAGGGACCTGCCATTGCACGAAGGGGTTGCCGCCGGATTCGCGCATCGCGGTCAGGCGCGCGTCCAGCACCGGATCATCCGGCGCGGCAAACGGCAGCTTGTCGATGATCACGCACGACAGCGCCTCGCCGGCGACATCCACGCCTTCCCAGAAGCTGGCCGCGCCCAGCAGCACGCCATTGCCCGACGCCCGGAAGGCGGTCAGCAGCTGATGCCGTGGCGCGGTACCTTGCACGAACAACGGGTACGGCTGCGAAGCCAGGCGCTCGGCCGCGCGGCGCAGCGCCCGATGCGAGGTGAACAGCAGAAACGCGCGGCCGCGCGAGGCCTGCAACACCGGCAGCGCCGCATCGACGACGCGATCGGTGTAGTCCGTCGCGCTGGGATCCGGCAGATTGCGCGGCAGGTAGGCCAGCGCCTGCCGCGCGTAGTCGAACGGGCTGGCCAGACTCAGCGTGACCGGATCGTCGAGGCCGAGCTGGCGCGAGAAGTGGCCGAATTCGCCAGCAACCGACAGCGTGGCCGAGGTCAGGATCCACGCGGCGCGGCTCTGCAGGCGGAGGCTGCGCAGCGGCGGGGCCAGATCCAGAGGGGTCGCATGCAGGGAAAAGCCCTGGCTGCTCAGTTCATACCAATGCACCCATTGGTGGCCGGCGCCGTCGAGTACCTGGTCGAGCTTGCCGACCAGTCCCTGCGCACGCTCGTGTAGGGTGGTCAGGCCGCGCGAACGTTCCGCCTGCGAGCCAAGCGCCGTTTCCAGCGCACGCAGCGTCTCCTGCAGCTCGCGCAACTCGGACAGGGCGAAGCGGTCGTCCTCGATCGCGTTGAACGCGCCACGCGCCGGCAGCTTGTCCAGCGCCAGACGCGTGCGACGTATCGCCGAACCGGTCGCCGCTATGGGCTCGCGCAGCACCGCAAACGCGCCGGTGACCGTGCCACATTCAGCTTCTGCATCGCTGCCCAGTTCCTGTAGCTGGCGTGCGGAAAACGTGACCGAAAAGAACTGCCCGGCCAGATCGGGAATCTGGTGCGCCTCGTCGAGGATGAACGCGTTGGCGCCCGGCAGGATCTCGCCGAAACCCTCCTGCTTGATCGCCAGATCGGCAAACAGCAGATGATGGTTGACGACGACGAGATCGGCTTCCTGCGCCGCGCGCCGCGCCTTCACGACGAAGCAGTCGTTGAACATCGGACAGTCGGTGCCGAGACAGTTTTCCGTGGTCGAGGTGACGCGCGGCCACAGCGGCGAGTCCTCCGGCACCTCGGCGATCTCGTTTCGGTCGCCGCTGCTGCTGCGCGTGGCCCAGGCGCGCAGGGCCTGCACCTGCGCGACCTGTTCGCGCGAACTCAGGCGACCGTCCTTGTGCGTCTGGTCGAGCCGGTACAGACACAGGTAGTTCGCGCGGCCCTTGAGCAGCGCGGCCTTGATGCGTACGCCGGTGACCTGGCGCACGCGCGGCAGATCGCGGTGGAACAGCTGGTCCTGCAGGGTTTTGGTTCCGGTTGAGACGATCACACGCTTGCCCGACAGGACAGCCGGGACGAGGTAGGCAAACGTCTTGCCGGTGCCGGTGCCGGCCTCGGCAATCAAAATGTGTCGCTCGTCGATAGCCTCGGCCACCGCCGCGGCCATCTCCTGCTGCGACGCGCGCGGCGCGAAACCGGGCACGTCGCGCGCAAAAGGCCCCTCCGGCCCGAGCAGTTCACGGACGTCCTGCGCCATGCGGGTCAGAGCCGCTGGCGCGGCGGCACCTTGCATGCAGCGACCTGCGCCGTGGCGCTGCTGGCGCTGGCTTCGTCCTTGGCGATGCGGCGCGTTTCAACGACGGTCTGCCAGTTGCGTGCGCAGAGGCTGCCCAGGCGCGGACCGAGTTCGAACGACTTGCGCGCCAACGTCTCTGCCTCTGCGTAGCGGCGCAGGCCGATCAGCAGCTCGGCCTTGAGCTGCAGGATCTCCGGCGCATCCGGCGCGAGCTTGAGCGCGCGGTCGACGGCGACGAGCGCGTCGGCAAAATTGAGTGCGGTCTCGAAGTCCGCGGCTTGTTTCAGGAACCCGTCGACGGCGGGGTCGCGCAACGGCTGCACTTCGACCGCAGAGGCCGTGGACTGTCCCGCCTGGCGAATCACCAGCACCGCGTCACGGTCCGGGCGTGTACCCTTTTTGCCACCATCGCTGCCCGATCCCGGGCTGCCGCAGCCGGCCAATACGGCCAGCGCCAGCGCCGTGGCGATCCAGCGGGCTGCCCTGCTCATGCGTGTCATCGTCGTCCCTTCCATTCCGTGAAAACCCCAAACCGTGGCGGCGACTTCAATCAGGCTCGCCGCCGAACCATTCGCGCAAACGCTCCATTGTGCACCCTTGTTCCTGCTGCGGCGCGTAGCCGGCCACGAACGGCAGCTGGCGCGCGCCCGGACAGTCCGGCTCGGTGCGCTGGCCCGATTCCGGGTTGACCCAGGCCAGTTCCAGTCCCTGGCTCAGATTCAGGTCCAGCGGCCGCGTCGGCAACGCGTCGAACAGGGCCATCCACACCTTGAGCGCGCCCGTCGCGCCGACCAGTCCGGTCGGCTTGTTGTCGTCACGGCCGACCCAGACCACGACCAGATGATCGGCGCTGAAGCCGGCATACCAGCTGTCGCGCGAGTCGTCGCTGGTGCCGGTCTTGCCGGCGGAGTTCAACCGGACCAGCGGTCCGGCACCGACGGCACGGGCGGTGCCGCGCAGGTTGACCTGCTGCATCGCGTAGGTGACCAGACGCGCCGCATCGACATAGTCGCCGGCGCCGGGCTTGCTCGTGTAGCGGCGCAGCGGCTTGCCGTCACGATCGAGCACGCCGCGCACGGCGACGACCGGCAACGCGTGACCGTCGGCGGCGAAATACTGGTAGAGCTGCGCGACCTCGAGCGGCGACAGGTCCAGGGATCCCAGCAGCAGCGACGGATTCGGATTGATCGGCCGGCCGAAGCCGAACGATTCGATCAGCGCGCGCACGCGGTCGACGCCGACGAGCATGCCCAGGCGCACCGTCGACAGGTTCCAGGAATTGACCAGCACGTCGATGAGCGCGACACGGCCGTGAGCGATCTTGTCAGCGTTCTGCGGCATCCAGTTCTTGCCGTTGGGCTGCGGCAGGCTGACCGGCGCATCCTCGACGATGCTCGCGAGCGAATAGCGCTGCGGCTGCGCGAGCGCAGCCAGGAATACGAACGGCTTGACCAGCGAGCCGATAGGCCGGCGCGCATCCAATGCGCGGTTGAAACCGGGCTGGTCGGGCGCGCGATCGCCGATGACGGCCTGCACTTCGCCGTCGCGCGCGCCGGTCACGACCAGCGCGGCCTGGGTGTCGTCCTGTTTCTTGCCGAGCGCGGACAGACTTTCCTGCAGGGCTTTCTCCGCCGACAGTTGCGCCGAGGGTACCAGCGTCGTCAGCACCGACAGGCCGGCGCCGCGCAGCGCTGCGTCGTCGTAGTCACGTTTGAGCTGCGCGCGCACGAGATCGATGAAGGCGGGGAAGCGGTTACGTGGCAGGCCCGGCGTCTCGGAGATGCCGAGCGGGCTGGCCTTGGCTCGCGCGAGCTCGTCGGCGTCGATCAGGCCGGTGTCGAAAAACTGCTGCAGCACCAGATTGCGCCGCGCCTGCGCGCGTTCAGGCGAGCGCCGCGGATCGTAGTAGCTCGGGCCTTGCACCAGACCGATCAGCAGGGCGACGTCGGGTGCGCGCAACGTGTTGAGTTCGCGCCCGAAATAGAACTCGCTCGCCGCGGCGAAGCCGTGCACGGCCTGGCCTCCCTGCTGGCCGAGGAATATCTCGTTGATGTAGGCCTCGAGAATGCGGTGTTTGTCGTAGCGCGCCTCGATCAGCAGCGCCAGCAGCGCCTCGTTGCCCTTGCGCAGGAAATTCTGACCGCGGTCGAGGAACAGGTTCTTGACCAGTTGCTGGGTCAGGGTGGAGCCGCCCTGCACCACATGTCCGGCAACGAGGTTGGCCCAGCTCGCGCGCAGGATGGCGACCGCGTCGACGCCATGGTGATGCTTGAAATTGCGGTCCTCCACAGCCTGCAGGCCGGCGACGAGCAATGGCGGCATCTGGCCGAGCTTCGCGACGCGGCGCTCTTCCTGTTCGGCGCCATAGAGGGTCGCGATGCGCGCCGGATCAAGGCGGACGCGCTCGATCGCCTTGCCGCTGTCGATGTCCTTGATGCTGGCGACGCGCGCCCGCGCCAGCACGACTTCGACCCGGCGCGCCTTCTCCAGCCCGTCCAGCGACGCAAACGCGCGGCGCGAAATGACGAAGCGGTCGCCGTCGCGCATGAAGCTGCCGGGCGCACGCGCGCCGGTGATCTCGTCATAGCGCGCGGCTTCCAGCTCCAGTCGCAGCGTGGCCGCATCCAGCGGCAGGCCGGGCGCGATCTCCAGCGCGCGCGCATAGATGCGCGTCGGCGTTTCCCACGACAGATCGTCGAAGCGCTCGCGCACCTGTGCATCGAGATACAACGCATACGGGACGATGAAGGCGACGACGAAACCGAGGCCGAGCCAGAACGGGGCACGCAGCCAGCGCCAAAGCAGATGCGCCAGCTCGACGCAGCGAGCGATGAAAGACAAGGCGGAACCCAGGCCGGTGGAGGCACGCCGCCGCGCGGCGGGGCGCGGAGACACCAGAGCGACTGCGCGGCGGAACCCCGCGCGCAGGCCGGCGCAGTGTACCCGATGCGGCAGGGCGGCCGCGGCGGTTTCGCCCGCCACGCCTATCCGCGATAATCCGGCCCCTTTTTCGCGTGCGCGGTTTCATTGGCGCAGCAGGGATCTATCAACATCGTGCCCATCCGACCGCTCATGCCCCTCGCCTGCCTGCTCGTTCACGGCAATCCCGCCGACGCAGCCTGGTGGGAGGCGCTGCTGCCGCAACTGCCGGCCGGGCTGGTCCTGGCCACCACGCTGATCGAGGACGTTCCGGCGCAGGTCGCGCGACTGCAGTCGGCCGACGCCTCGCGCTCCGCCCTGCTGATCGCGGCGCGCACACGCTGGCCCGGACATCATCTGATCCTGCTGCGCAGCGATGCGCAGTTGCCGCCGTATTGGGTCGAACGCCTGCTAGCCGCACTGCGGGGCGACGTGCTGGCCGCGAGTCCGCTCGACGACGGCGCTGCGTGGCATCCCTGCCCCGGAGCAACTGCGGCGGTCGAACGCATCGATGCACTGTGCCATGCGTATGGCCACAGCCTGGCCATCGACAGTGGCGAGGTTTCGCCCGTACTGAGCGCGTGGGGGGCCGGACCACTCTCGGCGCTCGACGACGGCGCGCTGTCCGGCATTGCCAGCGGCACGCTGCCACCGTCGGGTCGCCTGCTGCGTCTGGATAACCTGTTCGTCGGCAGCAACCGACCGCCGCGACCGCTCCGCGACGACGCCGACGCCTCGCGTCTGGGCCATCTGCGCGGCCCACTCGCGCGGTCACTCGCCGAGCGCGACTACCAGCCCGCCTGGTTCGGCCGTGACGGCCGGCCGGTGCTGCTGCATGTGCTGCATGGCTGGGGCGGCGGCGCGGAACGCTTCGTGCGCGACCTCGCCGCCGACGACGACACGCACACCCATCTCGTGCTGCGCGCCTTCGGCAGCTTCCCGCGCCGGCACTACGGCGAGATCCTCGAGCTGCACGACGGTTCCCTGCGCGGCCCGCCGCTGCGTCGCCTGGTATTGCCGGCACCGATCGCCGACACGGTCGCACAGCACCACGACTGGGCACAGTTCTTCCACACCGCGCTCGACGCATTCGCGGTCGACGCCGTCATCGTCTCCTCGCTGATCGGCCATAGCCTCGAGGCGCTGCGCAGCGGCTTGCCGACCTTCGTCGTCGCGCACGACTGCTATCCGCTGTGGCCGCTGCTGCACCGCGACTTCGGCGCTGCGGCGCTGGCCTTCGACGCGACGCAACGCGCAACCGACCTGGCGGCCGCCGATGTCGACTTCGAATTCGCCAGCCGCGAACCGGCCTACTGGCAGCAGTTGCGCGACGCCTACGTCGACGCACTGCGTACCGCGTCGGCGTCGCTGTTCGCACCGAGTCGCACGGCACTGGCCAATGTGCTGCGTCTCGCACCGGAACTGGGGGCGCTGCGGGCGCGCGTGATCACCCACGGCATCGCGCCGTTTCCTGCGACGCCGGCCGCCGCGCCAATGCGCACCAGCGCGACATTGCGCCTCGTCGTACCCGGCCGCGTGCGTCGCGGCAAAGGCGCGGAACTGCTCGCCGCGCTGCTGCCCGGACTGCCGGCGCAGGTCGAACTGATCCTGCTTGGCGCCGGCGCGGAAGGACACGCCTTCTTCGGCCATTCACGCGTGCATGTGGTGCTGGACTATGCGCGCGACGAACTGCCGTCACTGCTCGCGACGCTGCAACCCGACGCGGCGCTGATCCTGCCGACGGTCGCCGAAACCTTCAGCTACACCTTGTCGGAATGCTGGAGCCTCGGGCTGCCGGTCATCGCCACGCGGATCGGCGCGCTCGCCGAGCGCATCGACGATGGCGTCGACGGCTTCCTCGTCGCACCGCACGCCGAGTCGATCCTGCAGCGCCTCAGCGCGTTCGCCGCCGACCGGACTCCGCTGCAGCGCGCACGCGACGTACTGCGGACACGCACGCCGCGCACGCTCGCCGACATGCGCGCCGACTATCGCCACGAACTGCCGCGGACCGCCGCGGCGCACGCGCCGCGCGAACCGCTGGCCGCGAGCGGCGCGCAGATCGAGGTGATGAACCTGTGTGCCGAACTCGACGGCCTGCGCGCGCAGTTGCGCCGGCAGGCGCTTGCGCTGCAGCAGCAGACGCGGGAACTCGACAGCCGTGCCGAGTGGGCGTCGGGGCTCGACCGCGAGTTGCGCCGCTCGCAGGACGACGTGCGCGTCGCGCTGGCTGAGGCGGAACGCCTGCACGAGGACATCGAGCAGCGCACCGAATGGCTCAAGCGCACGCAGGACGACTACTCCGGCCTCGAAACCGAGTTCGACGCGCGCACGCGCTGGGCGCTGTCGCTCAAAGCCGAACTCGACCGCGCCTACGCCAGCCTGTCCTGGCGCCTGACCAAGCCGCTGCGCTTCGGCATGCGCAAGCTGCGCGGACTGCGCGCACGCGCCGCGTTCAGCATCACGCGCACGCTCGGCCTGTGGCAGCGCATGCGCGGCAGCCTCCGCCGGCGCGGACTGGCCGGCACGTTCCAGCGCACGCTGCGCGAATTCCGCCGTGGCACGCTGCCGCTCGTCGCCGTCGCCGGAGCACCGCAGGAGCACATCGAGGACATCCACCTGCCGACCTGGCCGCAGCCGCAGGTGTCCATCGTTATTCCGGTCTATAACAAGATCGCCTATACGCTAGCCTGCCTGAAGTCGCTCTCGACGCACGCGGCCACGGCGAGTTTCGAAGTCATCGTCGTCGACGACGGCTCCAGCGACGACACCGCCGAGCGCCTGGCTGACGTCGAAAGCGTACGCACGATCCGCAACGCGCAGAACCTCGGCTTCGTCGGCTCCTGCAACGCCGGCGCGGCCGCGGCGCAGGGCGAGTACGTGCTGTTTCTCAACAACGATACAGTCGTCACGCCGGGCTGGCTCGAAGCGCTGCTGCGCTGCTTCGCGGAAGAACCCGACGCCGGCCTCGTCGGCGCGAAGCTGGTCTATCCCGACGGACGCCTGCAGGAAGCCGGCGGCATCGTGTTCCGCGACGGCTCGGGCTGGAACTACGGACGCTTCGAGGATCCCGCCGACCCGCGCTACAACTTCCGCCGGGAAGCCGACTACTGCTCGGGTGCGGCGATTCTGCTGCGCCGCGCGTTGTTCGAGCAGCTCGGCGGCTTCGACATGCGCTACGCACCGGCCTACTACGAGGACACCGACCTCGCCTTCGCGGTGCGCGCCGCCGGGCTCAAGGTCTACTACGAACCGCATTCCACCGTGATCCATTTCGAAGGCATCACGGCCGGCACCGACACGGCAAGCGGCGCCAAGCGCTACCAGGTCGTCAATCGCGAGAAATTCCTGGACAAGTGGAAAACCGCGCTGGCACAGCAGCCGGACGCCATCGACGATGCCGCGCTGGCGCCGCGCGCGGCGACATTCCGAAGCGCGAAACGGCTGCTCGTCGTCGATGCGTGCACGCCGACACCGGACCAGGATTCGGGCTCGCTGCGCATGGTCAACCTCATGCGCCTGCTGCGCGCCCTCGGCTGGCAGGTCACCTTCTTCGCCGACAACCGCCTGTATGTGGACGGCTATACCGCTGCGCTGCAATCCCTCGGCGTCGAAGTGCTGTATGCGCCGTACATGAACGACCCGATCCGCCTGTTCCGCCAGCGCGGGGCCGAGTTCGACGCCATCCTGCTGTCGCGCCACTACATCGCGATCAACTACCTTGGCCTCAGCCGCCTCTATGCGCCCAAGGCCAGACTGATCTTCGATACCGTGGACCTGCACTACCTGCGCGAGCAGCGCGCCGCCGACCTCGAAGGCAGCGACGAACTGCGCCGCAAGGCGGAACGCACGCGCGCGCAGGAGCAGAAGCTGATCCGCGCCTGCGACGCCACCCTGGTGGTCAGCCCGGTGGAGCAGGAGCTGCTTGCGCGCGAGTTGCCGCAGGCGCGCGTTGAGATTCTTTCCAATGTGCACGAAGTGTTCGGCTGCCGTCGCGCGTTCGCCGAGCGCAGCGACCTCGTCTTCGTCGGAAGCTTCCAGCATCCGCCGAACGAGGACGCGGTGGTCTGGTTCGCGCGCGACATCCTGCCACGCCTGCGCAATGCCCTGCCCGGCCTGCGCCTGCATGTGATCGGGCAGCCGGTGCCGCAGGCACTGCGCGAGCTCGCGGCCGAGGATCTCATCCTGCACGGCTTCGTCGCCGACCTCGAGCCCTATATGGACGGCTGCCGCATTTCGGTCGCACCGCTGCGCTATGGCGCCGGCGTCAAGGGCAAGGTCAACATGGCGATGAGCTACGGGCTGCCTGTCGTGGCCACGCCGTCCGCGGTCGAAGGCATGCATATCCGGGCGGGCAGCGACGTGCTCGTCGCGGCCGACGCGGAGGCGTTTGCCGCGGCGATCGTGCAGCTCTACGGCGACGAGACGCTGTGGAACACCCTGTCGGCCAATGGTCTGGCCAACGTCGAGCGGCACTTTTCCTTCGACGCGGCGAAGAAGGCGCTGTCGCGAATTCTTTCCTGATCGCGTTGTTGCTCGATGGTGCAGAGCGAACCGTCCCTGACGGCGGCGGCTGCGCCGCCGCGAATCGCGATCATCCCGCCCTTGGCGGACTCCACAAACCTGCGTAGGGTGGCGCAAGCTCCCTGAGAACACAGCCATGATCCATGCCAGCATTCTCGACACCATCGGCCGCACGCCGGTCGTGCGCATCAACCGGCTCGCGCCGGCCGGCATCGAGATGTACGTCAAGCTCGAAGCCTTCAATCCCATGTCCTCGGTCAAGGACCGCCTGGCCCTGGCCATCGTGCTGGATGCCGAAGCCAAGGGTTTGCTCAGGCCCGGACAGATGATCGTCGAGGCGACCTCGGGCAATACCGGTATCGCGCTCGCGATGGTCTGCGCCGCCAAGGGCTATCAGTTCGTTTCCTTCATGGTCGAGACGTTCTCGATCGAGCGGCGCAAGATCATGCGCGCGCTCGGTGCCAAGGTGATCCTGACGCCAGCGGCCGAACGCGGCAGCGGCATGGTGCGTCGCGCCGAGGACTTCGCGGCGAGACATGATGCATTCCTCGCGCGCCAGTTCGAGAACGAAGCGAACCCGTCCTATCACCGCAACACCACCGGCCCGGAAATCCTGCAGGACTTTGCCGGCCGCCGCTTCGACACCTTCGTCACTGGCTGGGGCACCGGCGGCACGCTGACGGGCGCTGGCGAAATGATCCGCCTGGCGCGGCCCGAGGTCGAAATCGTCGTGACCGAACCGGCCGGCGCTTCTTTGTTGGCCGGCGCGGAATGGAAGCCGCACAAGATCCAGGGCTGGACGCCGGATTTCGTGCCTGCCGTGCTCAAGCGTGACGTCGCGCATCGCATAGTGACGGTCGATGACGTGCTCGCACGCGACACCGCACGCCAGCTCGCGACGCAGGAGGGCATTTTCTGTGGCATCTCGGCGGGCGGCACCTTTGCCGCAGCGCTGGAAGTCGCGCGGGCGGCACAGCCCGGCCACGTGATCCTGGCCATGCTGCCGGACACGGGCGAGCGCTACCTGTCGACCTTCCTGTTCGAAGGCGTCAACGAAGGCTCGGACGAGGACTGGCTGGCGAGCCTGCCCGTGGCGTGATGCGGATGGCAGACCACAAAAAGCCCGCCGGAGGCGGGCTTTTTGTGGTGAATCGAATTTGTCAGACTCGAACGGCGGCAGTCGTCGTGGCGTCAGTTGATCTTCTGCTGCTCGACGATATTGCCTTTGCCGGTGACCTTCGTGACGGGCTTGGGCCGATCCGCCGCCGGCCAGGTCACCGTATTGCCGTCGCCGTTGACGGCGATCTGCGTCGCCAGCGACTGTACGTCTACCGTATTGCCGGAGCCCTGCACGGTGATCGAATGGCAGGGACCGAAGGTCTCGATACGGTTGTTGTTGCCAAGAAACTGCACCTCTTCCATCTCAGTACAGAAGTGCTGAATCTCCGAGCCTTCCCTCGCCACGGAACTCTTGCGACCAACATCGGTGGAAGCGGATTCATCGGTTACCGCTGCGGCGAGAAACGGCAGCGCGATCAAGGCGAACAGTACGCTGGTGCGCAGTGAAAGGAACATGGCAAACCCCAGGTCGAAATCCGCGGCCAGTATAGTCGCCGCCCCGCACCGGCCCATGCGACTGCGCACACCGCGATGCCGAGCGGCAGGATTCCGCCGTTCAGCGGCAGCGGCGGAACCGCGCCGACCCTGTCAGCGCTCATCGCGCTGGTCCAGCGCAGCATCGCATCCGGCACTGGCACGGATTTCTAGCGCATCTTCGCAGCGAGGCCGTCGATGCCGCCCTGATACGCGCCGCGGGCTGAGTGGCGGCGAAGGCGTAGTCGACGCTACGTCAAGCCGACGCGAGGGAGCAGCGCGCGTCAGGACGGCATATCGGCGGCCGCAGTAGAGGAGTCGTGACAAATTCGGGCTAAGGTCTGGTGAGAGACGACTAATGCGGGTTGACCCAACACCACAACGACGAAGGCCCGGTTTCCCAGGCCTTCGCGTATCACACTGAATTTAATGGTGGGCGGTACAAGTTTCGAACTTGTGACCCCTGCCGTGTGAAAGCAGTGCTCTACCGCTGAGCTAACCGCCCAAGGGCGCGGACTCTATCGAGTCGGCGCCGGATGGTCAAACGATGCAACTGGTGCCGACGAAGGGAATCGAACCCCCGACCTACTGATTACGAATCAGTTGCTCTACCAACTGAGCTACGTCGGCGAAACCGAGCGCGCGATTATAGCGGCGCGCTGGAGCGACAACAAGCACGGGGAGCAGAGCAGGCGCGGGGCCGGCCAGCACCGCGCAGGGAAATGGCTACCAGCACGCGCCGTTGGAATTCTGCGGCATGGCGGTGGCGATCGGTGTCTTCACGCCGGTGCTGCTCAAGCCCAGTCCTCCGCACTGGTCGTCCGCCTGTGCCTTGCCCACCACCGGGGTCGCTGTGAGCACATAACTCTGAGTGTCGCCGGTCGGCCCGTTGGCAGAGGTGATCGTGTAGTAACCCTGCTCGGAGGTCAGCGTGGACATGCCGAGGCTCGTGGCGGCGCTCAATGGATTCGTCGCGTAGCGATTGAAGTTTGTATAGAAGCGCTCCTGCGCCGCCGCCACGCGCATAAGCAACTCCTTCCCGTCCGCGCGACGCGCACGCTGGGCATAGCGCTGATAAGCCGGAACCGCAAATGACGCCAGAATGGCGATGATGACGACAACGATCATAAGTTCCAGCAACGTGAAGCCACCGAGCTTGCTGCGCATGTGCATCTTGCTTCCCCAGTGAAAAAGACGCGCGCCGGAAGGCGGCGCGCGTCGTCTGCGTGATTACATGACTTCGAGCAATTCGCGCCACGAGCCGCGATGTGACGGCGGCGCCCGGAATCCTAGGCCGTTCGGCAACAGGAAGTCGCCACCCGACAGTCGGGGAGTCGGATCGCGAGAGTCGTCGCCATCTTGCGGCAGCGGCTGCGGCATCGGGTCATCCGCAATCCACCCCGGACCCACTCGTGGCGGCGGAAGTCGCGGCGATCCGCCGCCGGCCGCGTCGATGAAGATCGATGCGCCACGGAAACTGGGATTGCAGGGGTCGCTGCCGCGCGGGATAAGCGTATTGATGACCGCGAGGTTCAGGCTGTATATCGGCTTGGCCGTAAATACAACGCGCTCGCCCGGCTCGGCCGTCACGTTGAGCGGAACCTTCCAGCCACGCATCGTCGTCGGGACGGCGTTGGTGGTCAGAGTTCGGCTCGTCGCACCTTGGGTCAGCGTCTGCGTGGTCATCTGGGACGGAAGCGACGGATAGCCGGTAACGTTGGTTGACGACGTCGTACCGTAGTCGCGCACACCGTAGATCGCCTGCGGCCCGACGTTGGAGGCGATACCGGTGGCCGTACGATCTTCCTTGCCGAGATATTTCCCGGTTCCGAATACCCAGATCGGATCGCCGTTCCGTACCGTATCGCGGAAAGCAACAGGCATGCTGGAGATCGGCTGCCGAGGCAAGCTCGACTCAGTGGCCTGAGTCGGTGTGGTCGTATAGGTCTTGAACATCAGATCGACCTTCCATTGGGCCGGATCGACACTCGTCAGATCGAAGCGGGACAGGTTCCCAACCAGATCGCCGGCCACCGCGATATCGTCAATCTGATCGCCGTTGCTGTCGTACGCGCCCGGCGTCGACAGGCCGAAGCTCAGCGGCACGGACTGCGGCGCCGATGAGGTCTGGATTTCGGCGATGCGCGCACCGGTCTCGAGGTCGAGCACGAACAGCGACGTCTTATCCTTGTTCACATCTAGGCTGGCCGGGTCAGGCTCGCCGCGCGGATCGAGGTTAGTCGTCGGGAAATAGCCGCTCGACACCAGCACAGCCCATTTGCCGGTATTCAGGCGAACGATGTTGGCTGAGTCATAGGTGTAGCCGAGCGCGGCGCCGCCTGCCGACGTATTGGTGAATTCCCACAACACATTGGACGCGCCGAACGACGTCGGGTCGGTGATGTCGAGCGCAAAGACGCCTCGCGCGCCAAGACGCATGGAGCCCACGAGCACGGTACGCCATTGGCCCCGGATGAAGACGTCCTGGACGCGCACGCGCGAGTCGACGCCCGTGACGAGTTGGCCGTGAGTCGGGTTCGTATACTCAGCCGCCTTGCCGTTGGTTATCAGCATGCTCGGCATGTAGGCGAAGCGTTCCTGACCGTTGACCGAGTTGATCGCATGCAACATGCCGTCGTTCGCCCCGACATACACGGTCGGTGGGCGCGCGCGGATGGACGCCGCGAATTTCGCGTAAGTGGGCCCGGTGCCCGTCGTACCTGCCGCGGTGCGCTCCGGCGAACCGACCGGAAAATTATCCTGGAACAATCCGACCGGCCCGGACACATACGTCGGCTGAGAATTGATGATGGCACCCATAAGGGTCGAGCGTCGACGCATGAACGGAATCGCCGTTTCCCTCGTACGGTCGCCGCGCAGGTAGTCGACGCGCTGCGAGCCCAATCCGTCATTGTCGATCGCGGTTGTAGCCGGATTATTGTTGAACGCCGTCTGCTGAGCGTTGTTGAGGCTTGCCCAAGCGAGCGGAACGCCCTTTTTCGGAACGCTCGTGCCGTCCCAGGTAAAGATGTTCCGGGTAGCCGGCGCGCGCGCGGTCAGCAACGCTCCCGCGTCCCACTCGGACGTGCCGGTCGCCTGACCCGTAACCGGGTCGACGGGAAACTTCGTCACGGTGCCGGTCCAGTCGGACGTATCGAAGCTCGCCTTGAACGCCTCGGTGCTCGCCGTGATGATTGGCAGCGAAACCGTTGCGGCAGTTGCCGTAGCACGACGCGCGGTAATGCTGCTGACGATGTCGACCAGAGCCTGGGCCAGTTCGGCCGGGTTGTTGGAAATGAAGAACTTGCCGCGGCTGTTGATCGCCGCATGCCACATGTCGTCGATCTTGCGACCGTCGTCGGTACCTTCGGCCGGCGCGGGCCACTGAACCGAGGCCGGCGTAGCCGACGAACCACGCAGCTTTGCGTACGTCGCATCATCGTTCTGCAGCGTGCCCGACGCGCCGAAGCCGATCATGAACTGGACCAGATGCGGCCAGCGCGCTGGGTCGTTGGCCGGATTCCAGTAGATTTCCGGATTTTTCAACGGATCCTCGCCGCTCAAAAGCGGCGGACCGAACAGGCTGGTCGAACGGTCCGGCAAATACGGCGGTACTTTCAGCCCGCCTGCGCCGGCGAAGGGACCATCAGTACGAAGCGCAGTAGACCAATAGTAGAACGCGAGGTCTGCCATGGTCGTCGCCGTGGCGTTGGCTTCGTTCCAGAATATCTTGTTGACGTCCGTATTGACCTGGTAAAGAGATGGGTTCGTCGGCGTGTGGTCCGGCAATGTCGTCGGGACCGTATCCTTGCGTGCGACCGTCATGCCGCTGTCGCCATTCCACAGACCGTCTGTCATCTGGATATGGAAGTTCTGCCGGCAGACCAGTTCGCGGTTCAGCTCCGGATCCCAATACGGATTCGTATACGTTCCGCTGGTGCGCTGAAACATCCCGCCGACACGTACTACGGCACTGCGGTTGGGTGTGCCGCCGCTGGCCGGAATGTTGAACAGCCAGTCGTAGAAACGGTCACGGATACCGCCAGACGTCGGCTGCAGCTCGAACTGGCGAATTTCAGTGGCGTTGTTGATCAGGTTTGAATTGATGTTCTGCCAGGCCACGCGCACTTCCGGGCCAAACGTGCGGTAGGCGTGCGACACAGCAGAAATGGCGGCGTACTGGCGCGTACGGTAGTACGAATACCAGTTCACGAAACGCTGCCGCGCCTGCGCCAGCGTGACGCCCGGCGGCAGCGCAGGACTCGTCGCGGTCAGACTGATCCATTCCCAGTTACCGGCAGTATACAAGGTGCCATAATTCGTGATCTTGCCGTTCGCATCGAGCAGCAGCGCCGGCGCCGTTGTCTTGTAGCGATAGTAACCGGCACCCGTGTTGCCGCAGAACGAGGTCGTCGTTGCGTTAATCGTACCCAGGCCGGTGTTGGGATTCTGCGACCGGTTATGCGCGATGCCGTTTTTCTGCGCCGTTGGCCAGGTCTGGGTCGGCATCGACGGGCTGTTCGTCAGGTCGCCCTCGATCGGAGGGTCGTAGGTGTTGTTCGGATTGAAATAGACTCCGTTCATCGAACGTGAGCGCACGTTCGTCTCGTCGGTGACATTCGAATCGATGACGCCGGCGCAGCGGTACGGATTGCCCCAGCCCGTATTGTTCGGGTCATAGGGACGCTGATCCGGCATGTAGTCGCTGGCCATCGAGCCGGAATCGTCGAAGGTCAATACCAGATTCGGCGCGACTGCGGCCGTGAGTTCCGGCGGCGTCGCGAGCAGGTCGGTACTCCATGCCCTGGCGTCCTGCGGATGCACGGCGCAGAGGCAGAGGACAAATCCGGTCCCGAGCCAGCGCAGGGAAAACACACGATTGCGCAGATTCATAAGTGATCCTTACGATGCAGCTGAAGCAACAAAGACATTTGGCAAGATTTCAGCGCCCGGTGAACGAACCACCCGTGCTGAATGCCGAATACACGATTTCAGTAACGCGAATTGCCGCCTCACCGCTGCCACCTTGGCTGCGAGCCGTGATGCGGTACAGACGGCGCTGGGTGTTCGTCGTTCCGCCCTGCTCCTGCTCGTTCGAACCGCTCATGCGTCCCGAGCCCGCCAGGCCGCCGGTGTCGAGACCAAGATCCTCGAACATCACCCGCGGCTGCTGTGCGATCGAAGCGGTCTCCAGGGTACCCGTGAGGCCCGACAGGGCAGGTCCGTAAGGCATGGTGCCTGCGGTAACCCAGTTGCGCGACGTGCGGAAATCCTTGACCGGCAGCCGCGCCCCGTTGTGGATCGATACGCCGACCTGATCCCAGACGCAGGGTTGCGGCGCGCCGCCCAGACAGGTCGGAAACGCCATGCCACCGGCGGAAAGGTTCGCGTTGGCCGGCGCGCTCCAGACCATCGCTTCGCCGCCGCGCGCCGCACTTTCCGAGCCCATCATCGCGAGCTGGCGATTGCGCACACCACCGGTCATTCGCTCCTGCAACACCGAGTTGCCGGAAGCCGCAAGGCCGAGCAGTGTCAGCAGGATGAGAAACGTCAGCGCGACGAACAGCACCGCGCCACGCTGCCGTTGCGCACTGCGAAAGTTAGGGAAAGCAGAGAACTTGCTCATGGCATCGCCTTTCAGTTGCTGCCGTTGCGAATGGAAACCAGCGACACGAACTCACGCCGTATCATGCGTCCCGTCGGTCGACCGGTAACCGGCATGGTCGCGCCAGGCGTTACCGGCCCGGTACCGCCATCGACGCTATACCAGTACGCCATGTCCGGGCCGGACATCGCACCAAACTCGTCTACCGTGTTGAACAATCCGTGCGCCTCGATCGAGCGCAGCGAACGCCACAAACAGTCGGGCTCGCGCCACGTGTACGGGGCGACAAAGACGCGCTCGAAATCCGAAGACGGCTGCGGACAATTGACTGCGTTGCTGCTCGCACTGACCTGCGTCGCATCGAGGTAGGCCATGCCGCCGTTGCTCATCATCGCGACGCCATAGAGAAAATCCAGGCGTTCGACGCCCTGCGCCACCTCCTGCGCCACACCGTTTTCCGAGCGCATGAGCGTTGGAATCAGGCGGCCGACCGCATCCGGGTTCGCATCGGCAGCTAACTGCAGCCAATAGCTCACCGAGACGAAATCGCGCGAAAAATTGAACAGGCGCGCGTCACAGTTCGCGTCGCCTGTACCCGGCCGCAATTGAGCGGGCTGGATCAGCGAAGCCGCCGTCGGCGTGATGGTCGCGCCGGCGACGGTGGCGCGGAATATCATCGGGGAGGATCCGCTGCAGTCGGACACCAGTACGAGGTCACCCGTGACGAAGTTGGGGGTACCGTCGCCGCTGGTCGTGTCGACCGTAAACACCGCACCATAGCCGGTGGCGTTTGCGGGAACGGTATAGCTCCATCCGATGCCGCGCACGTACTTGAGGGTAAGAACATCGGTGCCGACGACACGATTCCCCAGTGCCGTTCCCGCCACCGGAAAACCATTGGCACCGGTAGGAACTGTGGGAGTACAAGTGCCGGTGCCACATTCGTAGCCACGCATGAAGTAGGCGGCGCTCAACGGATAGACCTCGGCATTCGTCCATCCGGCCAGGCGGCCCGTCTCGGTTCCCATGTCACGCACGACGAAACCGGTCGCGTTCACGAGGACCGCATTGCGCGGCAACAGCGCCGCCTGCGCACGTGGCATCCAGTTTTTTGTGCCGGCGGTCTGCCGGAACAAGGCGCCGGCCATACGCAGGTCCGCTTCCATTCGCCCCATCGCGAAACGACCGTTCTCCTGCACACGACTCAATGCCGCCTGTACGCGATTGGTCTGACTGGTCGCACTGAACAGCGCGACGATGCCCCCGCTGACCAACAGGCCCAGCACCATGGCAACCATCAACTCCAGCAGGGTCAGACCACGCTGACGACGGAACGCCTGGCTGCCTGGCATCACGGCACCGGCGGAGTATCCACGCTTGCTCATGGCTGAAATACCCAGGCAAAGGTCTGGAGGTTGGCAGGAGTATCCCTATTGAGCGACGCCTCCGACCAGGTGATCGTCACGGTGCACAGACCATTGAACGGCGCGCGATCGACGATTTCCGCGGCCGTCGGCGTCAAAGCCCCCGCGTTGAGCGCGCAACCGATCTGTGCGGTGGGCGCGGGCAGCAACTGGCTCAATGAATTGCTCCAGACGACGCTGTCGCGAGTGACGATCTGCCCGATCGTACACGGCGAGGCGGCCGTGCAGCCCGGTACCGTACCCGTGACCGGATAAGCCAGGTTGTAGCTGTCGGCCCACAGCGCTGGCATGTTCAGGCGCATCCGGTCAGCCATTCCTTGAGCGAGGAAACCGGCCTGGCTGCGCAGATAGGCACTGTGGTTCGTGCGTACCGACAACATCAGCAGGCCTGCCATGCCCAGAATGCCCACGCTGAAGATGACGAGTGCAATCATCACCTCGAGCAGCGAAAAACCGCTGTATCTCTGCTTCGTCATGATCAGGATCCCGCCGGACATGCGGTTGCGGTGGAGCCGGTTGTGTTCTTGTGCGAAGACGCACTGCCGCTGGCGCGAACCCGGATGCGACGCGACTTTGTCGCGTCGCCGGAAGGGAAGCAGACGTTGATGTCGAAGCCGGCGTTGGTCAGTGCTCCATTAATGGCGAACACTACTTGACTGTCGGCACCGACTCCGCCGGTGCTGCGGGCATATACGTGGTATTGCGACGCGAGCGGCGGCGACGTCGAGATGATGTCGTCCGCGCCGGCAAACGTGCCATTCCGATCGGTATCCGCAATGACCTGCCAGCCGGTTGACCAGTCGGCACCACCACTGACTGAGATGACTGCGACCTGCAGACCACGCCGTACCGCTTCAGAGCGCGCCGCAGCGAGCGACGTGACCAGGTCGTTCGCCTGATTCGATACCGCCGTGTTCCGGATGACGTCGCGAAACATGGGCGTGGCGAGCCCAAGCGCGATGGCGAGCACGAGCATGGCCACGAACAGTTCGATGATGGTGAAACCACGCTCGGCCTTCAGCCCGCGAAGACGTCGGTCGCGCCTATAGAGAAATGCCATAAGTCCCTCTGCGAAGACGAAATAGCGCAGGGCTATCCGAGGCTGGAAGCTATGCGTGCCCCGGGAGTCAGGCAAGGCTGAGCGCTGCGCGAGGTAGGAAATGTCGGATGAGCGGAACAGGGTGGCGCGGAAGCGGCGCTGCGACCTGCAATCTGGCCCGGCGCCTGCGCAGCGCGCGCAACAGCCGCCCGGCTGCGCAAGGGCGGCGGCGGCGAGGCACGGGGCCGCGACAGGCGTCAGGGCAGCAGCTGGATGCGCAGCTCGCGCGGCAGCGCGAAGGTGATCGTCTCGATGGCACCGCTGAGCTCGCGTACCTGCCCGCCACCGAACGACTGGACGCGCGCGATCACGTCCTTGACCAGGGTCTCCGGCGCCGATGCGCCGGCAGTCACACCGACGCGTGCGCGCCCGTGTAGCCATTCGTCCTGTATATCGTCCGCGCCGTCGATCAGATAGGCCGGCACGCCCTGCTTTTCCGCGAGTTCGCGCAGGCGGTTGGAGTTCGAGCTGTTGATCGATCCGACGACCAGCACGAGATCGCATTGCTGGCCAAGATCGCGCACCGCGTCCTGGCGATTCTGCGTCGCGTAGCAGATGTCATCGTGGCGCGGTCCAAGCACCTTCGGAAAGTGCCGGCGCAGCGCGTCGATGACCGCCTTGGTATCGTCGACAGACAACGTAGTCTGGGTCACGTAGGCGATATGTTCCGGATTGCGCGGCCGCAGGCGCGCCACGTCCTCGGGCGTCTCGACGAGGTAGATTTCGCCGAGCGCGCCGGACTTCATCCACTGGCCCAGCGTGCCTTCGACTTCCGGGTGCCCGGCGTGGCCGATCAGCACGACGTCGCGGCCAGCCTTGCAGTGGCTGGATACCTCGATGTGCACCTTGGTGACCAGGGGACAGGTCGCGTCGAACACGCGCAGGCCGCGCTCGTCGGCTTCGGCGCGCACGGCTTTCGAAACGCCGTGTGCGCTGAAGATCACGGTCGCGTCATCGGGCACCTCGACGAGTTCGTCGACGAAGATGGCGCCGCGTGCACGCAGCCCCTCGACGACGAAGCGGTTGTGCACGACCTCGTGGCGCACGTAGATCGGCGCACCGAAGACCTCGAGCGCGCGTTCGACGATCTCGATGGCACGGTCGACGCCGGCGCAGAAACCGCGTGGATTGGCTAGCAGAACTTCCATGGCATTGAACGGAGCCGATACGGCGTGAGCGCCGATTACCGCCCCAGACCCTCCTCTTTCGCACTGCGCAGGCTGGCCAGGGCCAGAAGCACCGCACCGACCGAGATGGCCGAGTCGGCAACGTTGAACGCCGGAAACGTCCAGTCGCCGTGATAGACCTGGATGAAGTCGACGACATGACCGAAGCGCAGGCGATCGATCAGGTTGCCGATCGCTCCGCCGACCACGAGCGACAGCGGCAGGGCCGTCAACCAGTCGCGCCGCGGCGTGCGCGCAAGCCACACGGTCAGCACCAGACTGATCAGCACGGCCAGCGCACTGAACCCCCAGCGCTGCCAGCCACCCGCGTCAGCCAGGAAACTGAAGGCCGCGCCGGTGTTGAACGCGAGCATCCAGTTCAGGAAACCCGGCACAACCGGAATCGGCACGCCTTCCTGCAGATGTCCCAGCACGACATGCTTGGTCCACTGGTCCAGCACGATGAGTATCGCGGACAGGACCAGCCAGACCAGCGCATTGGCCCGCCGGGAGACGCGCGTAGCGAGCGCGGCCATCAGAAATAGCGCCGCTGTTCGCCGCTGCCGTCGACATTGTCGACGCAGCGCGCGCACAGTTCCGGATGCGCCGCGTGGCTGCCCACGTCTGTGCGGTAGTGCCAGCAGCGCACGCATTTCGTCGCGCTGCTGGCCTTGGCCACGATCCAGACTTCGTGCGTAGCCAGATCGGCCCTGGCGGCAAGCGACGTCGGCTGGGCGTCGTCGTCGACGAAGGACTCGAAACCGAGCTTCGCGGCGACCTGGTCATAGACCGGCCGGTCACGCAGCGCGGCCAGTTCGAGCTGCGAGGTGATGAAACCGAAACGCAGTTCGTCGGCGACCTCGGCGAACCGTTCGCGCTCGTCCGCATCGACGTACAGCGTGACCTCGGCCTCGAGCGAGGCGCCGATCACGCCGAGCACGCGCATGCCTTCGAGCACCTTGGACGTCGCCGAACGGATGGCGAGCAGGTCGCTCCACCATTGCCGCTGCTGCGGCGACGCCTGGGTCGCAGCAAGGCCGTCGTAGAACGTCGCGAAGAACACCGACTCATCGCGTGCACCGGGCATCGCCGCCCAGATTTCCTCGGCCGTGAACGTGAGGACCGGAGCCAGCCAACGCACCAGCGCCTCAAGGATGCGATACATCGCGCTCTGCGCCGAGCGCCGGCCATGGCTGGCCGTCGGCATCGTGTAGAGGCGGTCCTTGGTGATGTCGAGGTACAGCGCGCCCATCTCGTTGGTGCAGAAGTTCTGCACGCGCTGAACGATTTCCGGGAAGTCATAGCGCTCGTAGGCGGCCATGATGGCCTGCTGCGTGTCAAACGCCTGCTGCACCGCCCACTGGTCGAGCAGCAGCGAATCCTCGACCGCCACCAGGTGCTGCGCCGGATCGAAGCCATGCAGGTTGCCGAGCAGGAAGCGGGCTGTGTTGCGGATGCGCCGGTAAGCATCGGCGACGCGCTTGAGGATCTCGTTCGACATCGACATTTCGTTGCGATAATCGGTCGAGGCCACCCACAGGCGCAGGATGTCGGCGCCGTAGTTCTTCATCACGTCCTGCGGCTCGACACCGTTGCCGAGCGACTTGGACATCTTGCGGCCGTTCTCGTCCACGGTGAAGCCGTGGGTCAGCACCTCGTTGTACGGCGCATGGCGATACATCGCCGTCGCAGTCAGCAGCGAGGAGTGGAACCAGCCGCGGTGCTGGTCCGAGCCTTCCAGGTACATGACCTTGTCGTCGGGGCCGTCGGTGCGCAACTCCGGCCGCTCGGCGAGCACGCCGCGATGGGTCACGCCCGAGTCGAACCAGACATCGAGCACATCGGTGACCTTCTCGTACTGCGCAGCTTCCTCGCCGATCAGGTCGGACACTTCGAGCGCGTACCAGGCGTCGATGCCGCCCTGTTCCATGTGCCGCGCGATAGTTTCGAACAATTCCACACTGCGCGGATGCGGCAATTGCGTGGCCTTGTCGACGAGCAGCGTGATCGGCACGCCCCAGGTGCGCTGGCGCGAGATGCACCAGTCCGGACGACCGGCGATCATGCTCGTGATGCGTTCCTCGCCCCAGCCCGGGATCCAGCGCACGCGCTTGATCGCCGCGAGCGCGTCGGCGCGCAGGCCGGCCTTTTCCATGCTGATGAACCACTGCGGCGTGGCGCGGAATGCGACTGGCGTCTTGTGGCGCCAGCAGTGCGGATAGCTGTGCTGGATCTTGGCTGATGCGAGCAGCTTGCCGCGCTCGGCAAGGAGTTCGACGATGGAGTCGTTGGCCTTCCAGATGTACTGCCCTTCGACCAGCGGAGTGCCCGGCAGGTAGACGCCGTTGCCGCCGACCGGGTTCAACTCGGCCGGCGTATACTTGTCGATCAATCCATATTTCTGGCCGACCGCGAAGTCTTCCACGCCATGACCCGGCGCAGTGTGCACGGCGCCAGTACCGTCGTCGGCGGAGACGTGGTCGCCGACCAGCACCGGCACCTGGCGATCGTAGAACGGATGCTGCAACAACTGGTTCTCGATCTCCGTGCCGCGCACCGCACGGCCGTGGGTGAGCGTAATACCATCGACCGCGCTGCCGTAGCGCGCCGCGCAGCGATCGGCCAGCGCCGCCGCGACGACGAGCAGC
Organism: Tahibacter sp.; assembly: GCF_032229445.1. Lineage (NCBI taxonomy): Bacteria > Pseudomonadati > Pseudomonadota > Gammaproteobacteria > Lysobacterales > Rhodanobacteraceae > Tahibacter > Tahibacter sp. The sequence continues at coordinate 42,593 of NZ_JAVTWC010000060.1, read as the reverse complement.
AGGCGTTTGCCCTCGCGCGCCGGCCCTTCGATCAGGCAGTAGTCGAGTTCCGGTCCCAGCGTGACGGCGACGCTCGCTGGCAGAGTCCACGGCGTCGTCGTCCAGATCGGCACTGCGACGATCACTGAGTCAAACTGCTGCCACAGGGCTGCGTCGGCGCTGCGCGGCCCGATGAACGCGCCAAGCACGGCATCCTTGTCGACGACGTCATACGCCACATCGATCGCCGGCGAGGTCTTGTCGGCGTATTCAATCTCCGCCTCGGCCAGCGCCGAGCCGCAGTCGAAGCACCAGTGCACCGGCTTGAAGCCGCGCGTGACGTGGCCGTTCGAATAGATCGTCGCGAGTGCGCGCACCATGTCGGCTTCGAACTTCGCATCCATCGTGCGATACGGGTTGTCCCAGTCGCCGAACACGCCGAGACGCTTGAAGTCCGTACGCTGCAGGTCGATCTGCTGGCTCGCGTATTCACGGCATTTCTGGCGGAAGGTGACCGCATCGACCTTCTGGCCGACCTTGCCGATCTTCTTTTCGACCGCGATCTCGATCGGCAGTCCGTGGCAGTCCCAGCCCGGTACGTAGGGCGAGCGGTAGCCCGCCATCAGCTTGGACTTGACCACCGTGTCCTTGAGGATCTTGTTCAGCGCGTGGCCGAGATGGATCACGCCGTTCGCGTACGGCGGACCGTCGTGCAGCACGAAGGTGCGCTCGCGACCGGAGGTCTTCTGCTGGATCTGGTGATAGCGCTGCCTGGCTTCCCACTCGGCCAGCATGGCCGGCTCGCGCTTGGCCAGGTCCGCCTTCATCGCGAAGGTCGTCTCGGGCAGGTTGATGGTGTGCTTGTAGTCGGTCGTCACGGTTCAGGCTCCGGCGTCCGCGATGGCGGTTGCGCCCAGGATGCGCCGCGCGCTGGCGGCGTCAGAGTCGATCTGCCGGACCATGCTGGTCAGGTCCGGGAATTTTTCCTCGTCACGCAGTTTTGCAACAAATTCCACTTCGATACGCTGGCCGTAGAGATCGCCGTCGAAATCGAACAGGTGCGCCTCAAGCAGCGGCTCCTTGCCGGCAACGGTCGGTCGCACGCCGAGGCTCGCGACCGACGGATGCGAGACGAGCCCGGCACCGCTCACGCGCACGGCGAAAATGCCCTGCAGCGGGGCGAGCCGGCGGCCGAGGCGGATATTGGCCGTCGGATAGCCGAGCTGGCGGCCGAGCTGGCGCCCGTGCACGACCTTGCCGCCGATGGCGAACGCACGACCCAGCAAGGCCGCCGCCGCGTCGAAGCGGCTGTGCGCGAGCAAGTCGCGAATCGCCGAACTCGACACCCGCTCGCCCTGCGCCGCAAACGGCGACAGTTCCCGCGCCACGAAGCCGTGGTCGGCACCGAGACGCTGCAACGCGAGCACATCACCACGCCGCGAATGGCCGAAGCGAAAACCCTGCCCCACGAGCACTTCGCGTGCCGCGAGCCGGTCAACCAGGACCTGCTTCACGAAATCCTCGGCGCTCATCGCCGCAAGCGCCGCGTTGAATCGCAGCAACAACAAATGGCTGACGCCGGCATCGAAAATCTGCTCGACCTTGTCGCGCGCCGATGACAGGCGCGCCAGACTGCCACGCGCGAAAAATTCGCGCGGCACCGGCTCGAAACTGATGGCGGCCGGCTCCAGATTCAACTCGGCGGCGCGGAGGCAGACATGGTCGAGCACATAGCGATGACCGCGATGCACGCCGTCGAATGCGCCGATACAGACCACGCTGCCGCGCGGCGCGAGCACGGGGCCGGCGACGTCACGGGACAACGTATGCATTGGCCGGAGTATAGCGACTGGCAACGGACGATGGATCACGGGCATTCCGTCAATGCGCACGCAGTTCGCGCAGACGGAAGCCCTGCGCGAACAGGGCCAGCAGGTAGGCGCCGGCACCAAGGATCACCAGCACGCCCAGCTGGACGATGCGCTGCCAGGTCGGGATCTGCGTCCAACCCTCGGCGAAACGCAGCCCGAGCAGCAGCACCGCAGCCATCGCCGCGCAGGCCAGGCCAACACGCCAGAGGTGCCTCGCCCAGCCCGCCTGGCGCTGGAACACGCCGCTGCGCGCGAGCGCCAGCCACAGCTGGGCCAAGTTGAGATAACCGGCCAGCGCGCTCGCCAGCGCCAGCGCAACATGCAGCCCCGGCACGCGGGAGAGCGCGGCGACCCAGCCGCCGTCGAGGTCTGCCGGCCGGTGCCACAGCGCGAACAGCGCCGCGACGAAAATCAGATTCATCAGCATGTTCGCCACCATCGCGACCACGCCGGCACGCACCGGGGTGCGTGTGTCGCCGCGCGCATAGAATGCCGGCGCGACCACCTTGACCAGGACGAAGGCCGGCAGGCCGAAGCTCAGCGCCGACAGGCTGAGGCTGGCCATGTCCACATCATGCGGCGTGAACTTGCCATGGAAGAACAGGGTGGCGACCAGCGGCTCGGCCAGCAGCACCAGACCGAGCATGGCCGGCAGCGCGATCAGCAAGGCGGTGCGCAGCCCCCAGTCGAGCGCGCGCGCGAACGCCGCGGCGTCGGTGCTGACATGGTGGCGTGACAGGCTCGGCAGGATCACGGTGCCCAGCGCGACGCCGAACAGGCCAAGCGGGAATTCGAGCAGCCGGTCGCTCTGTCCCAACCAGGTCTGCGATCCGGTGATCAGGTAGGACGCGATGACAGTATCCAGCAGCAGGTTGATCTGGGCGACCGAGGAGCCGAACAGGGTCGGCAGCATGACCTGGCGGATACGCTTGACCTGCGGATGGCTCCAGCCCCAGCGTGGCCACGCCAGCATGTTGAGCCGGCGCAGGGCCGGTAGCAGGAACAGCAACTGCAGCAGGCCAGCCACGAAGATCGCCCAGCCCACCGCCATGATGGGGGCGTCGAAATGCGGCGCGAGCCAGAGCGCACCGGCGATCCAGCACAGATTGAGGATCACCGGCGTCAGCGCCGGCAGCGCGAAACGGTTGAACGCATTGAGCACGGCGCCCGCCAGTGCAGTCAGCGACACGAACAGCAGGAACGGAAACGTCACGCGCAGGAGATCCGTGGTCAGTGCGAACTTCTCCGGTTCGTCGACCGCGCCGGAGGCGAACAGGCGCACGACCCAGTCGGCGCCGAGCACGCCGATCGCGGTCACGACGAGCAGGATCGCGCCCAGCGTGCCGGCTGCGCGCGCGATCAGTTCGCGCAATGCCTCGGGGGACTGCTTCTCCTTGACCTCGGTCAGCACCGGCACGAAGGCCAGCGAGAACGAACCCTCGGCGAACAGCCGGCGCAGGAAATTCGGAATACGGAACGCAACGTTGAACGCGTCGGTTACCATGCCGGCACCGAACGCTGCCGACATGGCCACTTCGCGCGCCAGTCCGAGCAGGCGCGAGATGAAGGTCATGCCGCTGAAGGACATGAGGGAACGCAGCAGACTCGGGGCTTTCACACGCAGGACTCCATCCTCCGCCGGCCGCCCCGCTGCGGCGGGGCCAGGGCTGCGGGCACAAGCGTTCTATTCTAGGGAAGTTCGAACCAACGTTTGCACCGCCGTTTTCGCATCGCACCCGACCACCACAACTCCGCCAGACTTCCGCTTGACGGGCGCCTGGCCGCCCCCTGACTCAAAAGGGCTTCAACGGCAAGAGATCGAATCCCGTCTTGTCGGGCATTTCGCCGATGCGGGGATTCGGGGTTTTCGGTCCAGCAACCCGAAATCGGCACCACATACGCCCGGCGCCCAGCACCGCGGGCACCTCCTTCCCGATCGCGCGGTTGACGTGGCCGGACATCGTCCTTAAACTCGCGCGTCTTTTTCCAAAGCCGTGCGTCTGGAGTCTTACCTTGGCCAATATCAAATCCGCAAAGAAGCGTGCGAAGCAGTCTGAAGTGCGCCGTCAGCGCAACGTCAGTGCCCGCTCCATGCTGCGCACGGCAATCAAGAAGGTCGTAAAGGCCATCGAATCGAAGGACAAGGCTGGCGCCGAAGCCGCTTACAAGGTCGCCGAGCCCATCATGGATCGCTACGGCAGCCGTGGCCTGATCCACAAGAACAAAGCCAACCGTCACAAGAGCCGCCTGACCAACCATATCAAGGCACTTGCCTGATCCACGTTGGACAAGCTGCAACGAAAAGCCGGCGCAAGCCGGCTTTTTTTGTGACTGGAATCAGGCGATTGAGCTAAGCAATGAGTTTAGAGAAGTGAGAAACGAGTAGGTGTCGAACGCCGGACTCACTCATTTCTCACTCCTTCACCCTCGTTACTGTGCTTCGCGCTCTTCCCGCTCCACCCGCTTGGCCTCGTCGAAGAACTTCTGCGCTTCCAGGCAGATCGGCCAGGTGCCTTCGCGGCCAATGGCCGACACGAGGAACCACGGCGCTTTCCACTTCAGCCGCTTGACGATGTCCTTGGCGGCCTTGAGCCGGTCTTCCTCGGGCAGCAGGTCGGCCTTGTTCAGCACGAGCCAGCGCGGGCGCTTGAGCAAGCCCGGATCGAACTGCTTGAGTTCGGCCTCGATCGCCTTGACCTGCGCGACCGGGTCGGTCTCGCCATCGAGCGGCGCCATATCGACCAGATGCAGCAACAGGCTGGTACGCGCGACGTGCTTGAGGAACTGGATGCCCAGGCCCGCGCCATCGGCCGCGCCTTCGATCAGCCCCGGGATGTCAGCCACCACGAAGCTCTGGTCCGTATCGATGCGCACCACGCCGAGGTTCGGATGCAGCGTCGTGAACGGGTAGTCCGCCACGCGCGGCGTTGCCGCCGACACTGCGCGGATGAACGTGGACTTGCCCGCATTCGGAAAACCCAGCAGACCGACGTCCGCGAGCAGCTTCAGCTCCAGGCGCAGCTCGCGCGAGTCGCCGGGAAACCCCGACGTCGCCTTGCGCGGCGCGCGATTGGTCGAACTCTTGAAGTGGATATTGCCCAGGCCGCCGTCACCGCCCTGGGCGACCTTGAGGCGCTGGCCGTGCTCAGTCAGGTCGCCAATGGTCTCGTTGGTATCGATATTGATGATCACGGTGCCGACCGGTACGCGGATGATCAGCTCTTCGCCGGCCTTCCCGTGCATCTGCCGGCTCATGCCGTTTTCACCGCGACCGGCGCGGTAGACGCGCTGGTGGCGGAAATCGATCAGGGTGTTGAGGTTTTCGTCGGCGACGAGGAACACACTGCCGCCGGCACCGCCGTCGCCGCCGTCGGGTCCGCCGAACGGAATGAATTTCTCGCGCCGGAAACTGGCGCAGCCATTGCCGCCGTTGCCGGCGTGGACATGGATTTCAGCTTCGTCGACGAATTTCATAGGGATTCAAGAGTGCCCATCGAAAGGCATAAGGTAGCGCACGCCCGAGCTGCTGACGCGCGAAGGAAAACAGGGGCCACGGCAAGGCAGGGGCCGCGTTCAGGCAGCCGGCGCGGACGTCGCCGCCGGACCTACAAAACAAAAGCCCCGCCAGAGCGGGGCTTCTGCGTCATCGTGTGCTGCGCGGATCAGGCCGGAACGACGCTGATCGTGCGACGGCTCTTCGGACCCTTGACCGCGAACTCCACCTTGCCGTCGATCAGCGCAAAGATGGTGTGGTCGCGACCCAGGCCGACGCCGGTACCCGGATGGAACTGGGTGCCGCGCTGGCGAATGATGATGTTGCCGGCATTGATGGCTTCGCCACCATAGACCTTGACGCCGAGATACTTCGGATTCGAATCGCGGCCGTTACGACTTGAGCCTACGCCCTTCTTTGATGCCATGACTGCTGCTCCTCAGATTCAACCGGCGGTAATGCCGGTGATCTCGACTTCGGTGAAATGCTGACGGTGGCCGGTTTCCTTGCGGAAATGCTTGCGGCGGCGGAATTTGACGATGCGGATCTTGTCGGCGCGGCCGTGCTTTTTCACGGTAGCGGTGACCGACGCGCCGCCGAGCAGCGGGCCGCCGATATTGATCGAATCGCCTTCGCCGACCAGCAAGACCTGGTCGAAGGTAAAGGTGGAGTCGACGTCGGCCTTGAGCAGCTCGACGCGGATGGTCTCACCCTTCATCACGCGGTATTGCTTACCGCCAGTGACGATGACTGCGTACATGGGAATTCCTCTGTAGTTATTCTGCTGTTGCCAGGCCTGGACGAAAGCCTGTCCCTTTTTGGGGCGCGCGAGGATAACGGCTTTGGCGATTCTGGTCAATTCGTAAGCAGGTAAGACGGTGGGCCAGACCTCGCGATGCGCCGCCATCTGCGATCATGAATCACTCCAGCGTAGCGACCTTTCGCAACCGCCGCGTCAAATCAGGGCGGAATCGGTCCGCATTCAGTTTTATAGGTTCGTTCTTGCCCTGATTGGATTCCCGTCGTGCCGCCCTCACCTGTCACGCGCCGCCGACCCGTCGCGGCGCAAACTACTTCGCTGACCCCCATGCCCAATCCCCACATGGACACGATCCGCATCCGCGGCGCGCGCACCCACAATCTCAAGAACATCGATGTCGACCTGCCGCGCGACAGCCTGATCGTGATCACCGGGCTGTCGGGTTCGGGCAAGTCGTCGCTCGCGTTCGACACCATCTATGCTGAAGGCCAGCGCCGCTACGTCGAGTCGCTGTCGGCCTATGCACGCCAGTTTCTGTCGGTGATGGAAAAGCCTGACGTCGATCACATCGAAGGCCTGTCGCCGGCGATTTCTATCGAACAGAAGTCGACTTCGCACAACCCGCGCTCGACCGTCGGCACCATCACCGAGATCTACGACTACCTGCGCCTGCTGTTCGCCCGCGTGGGCACGCCGCGCTGTCCCGACCATGGCATTCCGCTCGAAGCGCAGACCGTCAGCCAGATGGTCGACGCCACCCTGGCCCTGAAGCCGGAACACCGCTACATGCTGCTCGCCCCCGTTGTGCGCGAGCGCAAAGGCGAGCATGTGCAAGTATTCGAGCAGCTGCGTGCGCAAGGTTTCGTGCGCGCCCGCGTCAACGGCACCGTCTACGAGCTCGATGCGGTGCCCGCGCTGGCCCTGCGCCAGAAACACACGATCGAAGTCGTGGTCGACCGCTTCCGGCCCAAGGCCGATCTCAAGCAGCGGCTGGCCGAATCCTTCGAGACCGCGCTGCGCCTCGGTGACGGTCTCGTGCTGGTCGCCGACCTCGATGCGACCGACACGCCGGAAACGCTGTACTCGTCGCGCTTTTCGTGCCCCATCTGCGACTACTCGCTGCCGGAACTGGAACCGCGCCTGTTCTCGTTCAATTCGCCGCTCGGCGCGTGCCCGGGCTGCGACGGCCTCGGTGTCAGCCAATTCTTCGATCCGGGCCGCATCGTCGTGCATCCCGAGCACAGCCTGGCCGCCGGCGCGGTGCGCGGCTGGGACCGACGCAATGCGTACTATTTCCAATTAATACTTTCGCTGGCCAAGCACTACGGCTTCGACATCGACACGCCCTGGGAAAAGCTGTCCAAGGCGAACCAGAACGCCGTGCTCTACGGTTCCGGCGAGGACGTCGTCACTTTCCGCTATCTCACCGATGCCGGCGGAAACGTCACGCGTAAGCACCGCTTCGAAGGCATCGTCAACAACCTCGAGCGTCGCTATAAGGAAACCGAGTCGCCTGCCGTGCGCGAGGAACTGGCCAAGTTCATCAGCGGCCGCCCCTGCCCCGACTGCAGCGGCCAGCGCCTGAACCGCTCCGCGCGCAACGTCTTCGTCGCCGAGAGCAACCTGTCGGCGTTGACCGCGCTCCCGATCGACCAGTCGCTCGATTTCTTCCAGAAGCTCGCCCTGGCCGGCTGGCGCGGCGAGATCGCGACCAAGATCGTCAAGGAAATCCGCGAACGCCTGCGCTTCCTCGTCGACGTGGGCCTGGACTACCTCACGCTGGACCGCCAGGCTGATTCCCTGTCCGGCGGCGAAGCGCAGCGTATTCGCCTGGCCAGCCAGATCGGCGCCGGCCTCGTCGGCGTCATGTACGTGCTCGACGAACCCTCGATCGGCCTGCACCAGCGCGACAACGAGCGCCTCCTCGGTACGCTGACGCGCCTGCGCGATCTCGGCAACACGGTCATCGTGGTCGAACACGACGAAGACGCGATCCGCCTAGCCGACTACATACTCGACATCGGCCCCGGTGCCGGCGTGCACGGCGGCGAGATCGTGGCCCAGGGCTCGCTCAAGGACGTACTCAAGAGCCCGCGCTCGGTGACCGGCCAGTATCTGTCGGGCAAGCGCCGCATCGCCATTCCGAAGCAGCGGCGCAAGCCGGATCCCAAGCGCATGCTGCGAATCACCGGAGCCAGTGGCAACAATCTGAAAAATGTCGATCTGGAAATCCCGGCCGGCCTGTTCACCTGCATCACCGGCGTATCCGGTTCGGGCAAGTCGACACTGATCAACGACACGCTGTACCGACTGACCGCGGCCGAACTCAACGGGGCCGGCGAGAAACCTGCCGCCTACAAGAAGGTGCAGGGCCTGGACCTGTTCGACAAGGTCGTCGACATCGACCAGTCGCCGATCGGCCGCACGCCGCGCTCGAACCCGGCGACGTATACCGGCCTGTTCACGCCGCTGCGGGAACTGTTCGCGCAGGTGCCGGAATCGCGCGCGCGCGGCTACGGCGCCGGCCGCTTCAGCTTCAACGTCAAGGGCGGCCGCTGCGAAGCCTGCGAGGGCGATGGCCTGATCAAGGTCGAGATGCACTTCCTGCCCGACGTCTACGTGCCCTGCGACCTGTGCCACGGCAAGCGCTACAACCGCGAGACGCTCGACATCACCTACAAGGGCTACAACATCTCCGACGTGCTGCAGATGACGGTCGAGGACGCGCACAAGCTGTTCGAGCCCGTGCCGACGCTGGCGCGCAAGCTCGAGACGCTGATGCACGTGGGCCTGAGCTACATCAAGCTCGGCCAGAGCGCGACCACGCTCTCGGGCGGCGAGGCGCAGCGCGTCAAGCTCTCGCGCGAACTGTCCAAGCGCGACACCGGACGCACGCTGTATATCCTGGACGAGCCCACCACCGGCCTGCACTTCCACGACATCGAGCAACTGCTGCAGGTGCTGCAGCGCCTGTCCGAAGACGGCAATACCGTCGTCGTGATCGAGCACAACCTCGACGTGATCAAGACCGCCGACTGGGTCATCGATCTCGGCCCCGAAGGCGGCCACCGTGGCGGCGAGATCATCGCCAGCGGCACGCCCGAGCAGATCGCCGCCGACAAGCGCTCGCATACCGGCCGATTCCTCGCGCGCCTGCTCGCCGGCAACGGCAAGAAGAAGCAAGCGGCATGACCGCGTCGGATCGGGCCCCGGCCGCAGCGGATGCATCCGCCGCGGCACTCAAGCAGCTCGCACGTGTGCCAATCCGCGTGCGCTGGCGCGATCTCGACGCCTTCAATCATGTCAACAACGCGAGCTTCCTGACTTTTCTCGAGGAAGCGCGCCTGGTCTGGCTCAGCGGCATCGACGGCGAGTGGACCGGCGAGGCGTTCATGCCCGTGCTCGCGGCGACGCAATTGAACTACCGCCGCCAGCTCGGCTGGCCGGGCGAAGTCATGGTCGAGCTGTCGGTGCAGCGCATCGGCAACAGCTCGCTGACGATCGCGCATCGGATCGTCTCGGCCGACGACGCGGACCTGCTCTACGGTGACGGCAGCGTCGTGGTGGTCTGGGCCGATCCCGCCAGCGGCGCGTCAGTCGCGCTGCCCGCCGCCGTGCGCCGCGCCTGCGAGCAACCCGTCTAGCGAACGCCGGCAGCGCTGACGCCACGCCGCGGCTCGGGCAGAATCGGCGAACCCTGATCGCGGGCACGGCCATGCTTTTCTTTCCGTACAAGCTCGACGCCGATCTCTATCGCGTGCCATTCCTGACCGTGCTCGTCTGCCTGGCCTGCGTGTTGGTGTTCGTCCAGCAGCGTTCTGCCGATTCGGACTATGGTCAGCGCATCGTCCAGCATTGCCGCAGCGGCATCGATCCGAACCTGCAGGCGATACTCGCCCAGGTCAGCGTCGACGGCGAACGCGGCGGCTGCGTGACGACGCTGCTCGCGCTGCGCGACGCCAGCGACCGCGAGTCGATGATCGCGGCCCTCGCCGTGCAGCCGCGCGATCTCGTGTTTTACCCCGACCGCGCCAAGGACCTGGAGTACAAGACGGCCAAGCTGACCCAGGCAGTCAGCGATTTCGATCTCGCGGTGCCGCCGCCGCTGACCGGCGAGCTGGCCTACGATCCATCGCGATTCGACGTAGTGCGCATGATGACATCGACGTTCGCGCATGCGAGCTGGAGCCATCTGATCGGCAACCTGATCTTCTTTTTCATCTTTGCGTCGTTCGTCGAAAGCGCGATCGGCTACGTCTATTACGCCGTCGCGTTCGTCGTCATCGCTGTCGCCGCGAGCCTGGCCTACAGCTACAGTGTCGGCGCGAGCAGCGAAGCGTTACCCAGCGTCGGCCTGTCTGGCGTCGTCATGGGCATGCTGGCATTGATCACGGTGCTCATGCCGCGCGCCCGCGTACGCTGCTTCTTCTGGTTCCTGCTGTTCGTGCGCCGCTTCCGGATTCCGCTGCTGCTGCTCGCTGCGTGGTACGTCGGCTGGGATATCTACAGCCACTATTTCGGTGACCGCGCATCGAACACGAACTATGTCGCACATATCGGCGGCGCAGCCGCGGGCTTCGTCATCGGCCTGCTGTTCCGGTTGATCCATCGCGACCGCATGCGCGAACTGGCCGCTGAAATGCCGCATTGATCACGCTGCGGGCTAGCGATCCACCTGGCGCAACTCATCGGGCAGCAGCGCATACACCGATGCCGTGACCCCCTCGCCGTGATGTTGCACGCGATGACGCGCATCGCATTCGCGGCGCGCGCCCAGTGCAAGAGCGACACGATGGCTGGCGTGGTTGTCGAGCAGCACGATGATTTCGATACGGCACAGCGCGAGTTCGCTAAAGCCGAACTCCGCCGCGACAGCCGCCGCGCGGCGCGCGACGCCGCGACCGGTGTGCGCGCTGGACACCCAGTAACCCAATGCCCCCCGCCGGTTCGGCAGATCCAGGTGATTGATGCCGGTGCCACCGATGACATCGCCACTGCGCGCGTCGAATACGCCGAAGGGAAACTGGCTGCGTTCGCGCCAGCTGCGTAGCGAAAAATCCACCCAGGCCAGCGCATCGGCCGGCGCATAGCCGTCGGAGCACCAGGGCAGCCAGTGCGTCAGCTCGCTGCGCGAGGCATCGACCGCGCGATACAGGCTTTCCGCGTCAGCCGCCCGCCAGGGCCGGACGATCAGTCCGCCGGTCGTTTTCTGCATGTAATCTCGCCGGCCGTCGATTCAATGATGCGCGTGGTCGTCCGCGGATGCGGCGGTGTCACGCACGACGAACTCGGCCTCGGCTGAAGATCCGCCCTCGATTTCAAACCGGATTACGGCCTTCGCACCCGGGTCCAGCTCGCGGACCGGACGCATCAGCATGAGGTGCTTGCCGCCGGGTTCCAACGTGACGCTTTCGCCGGCTGCCAGCGGAATCCGCGCGAGCTCGCGCATGCGCGCCATGCCGTTCTCGATCGTCGTCGCGTGAATACTGACGTCGCCGAAGGCCTCGCTCATCGCGCCGCGAACGACGAGCGGCGCATCGCCGGTATTGCGCAGGATCGCATAGCCCGCGCGCATCGCCGCGCCCGGTGGAGCCGTACGTATCCACGCATCCTCGACGACCAGTTGTCCTGCAGCCTGTGCCGTACCCGCGATCGAGGCCACCACAACCCATCCCGCAAGCCATCGGCCCGCGCACGACCCGCTAACGCGCCACATGCTCCGCTCCCTTCCATCCGCCGTCATGTGGCTATGATAATTGCCACCCGTCACGTTTTGCGCGGCCGGCGGCTGCGACGCGGCGTCGCAGCCTTGGCCGACCCGGCGCGCCCATCCTGGAGATCCCCATGCTCGACCTGATCCGTCACGACGACATTCTTGAACTGCGCCTGGCGCGGCCACCGGTCAACGCGCTCGATGCCGGCCTGATCCGTGCCCTGCGCGATGCGATCGAGGCCGCGCCGAGCGAAGGCGCACGCGGCATCATTCTGTCGGGCCGCAGCGGCATGTTCTCTGGCGGGCTCGACGTACCCTCGCTGCTGCAGCTGGACCGGGCCGGTATGGCCGAGGTCTGGCGCGACCTGTTCGGCACCTGCGCCGCGCTCGCGCGTTCGACCATTCCCACAGTCGCCGCAATCACCGGCCACAGCCCGGCAGGCGGCGCGGTGCTGTCGATCTTCTGCGACTACCGCGTCATGGCGCGTGGCGCCTACCGCATCGGCTTGAACGAGGTGCAGGTCGGCCTGGTCGTGCCCGAACCGATCCAGCGCGGTCTGCGCCGCCTGGTCGGCAGTTACCGTGCCGAGCGCCTGATGGTCGCCGGCGCGATGCTCGACTCCGAACAGGCGCTTGCCGCGGGCTTCGTCGACGAACTCGTCGATGTCGACCACGTCGTCGCCCGAGCGCAGATCTGGCTCGGCGAACTGCTGGCCCTGCCGCCGCGTGCCATGGGCGAGACGCGGCGCTTCGCCCGCGCCGATCTCGCCGACGCCTTTGGTGACATCGCAACGCTCAACGTCGACGAATTCGTCGACGGCTGGTTCGGCGAGGAATCGCAGCGGGTGCTGCAAGGACTGGTGGCGAAGCTCAAGTCCAAAGCCTGATCGCGGGCATTGCAGAAGAGTGAAATAAGGCACATGCGGACATTGAAAACCCCGCGCAATCGGCGGGGTTTTCAATCAAGCTCACGTCGCGTCGGCAACCCTGCGGCGCCAGCGAAGCCCGCGCCCTATGTTGCGCCGCGTGCAACCGGACGCGAGGCGTCGGAAATCCAGCCGCTCCACGACGGCGCGAAGATGCGCGAACCTTCCAGGCCGGCGTGCTCCATCGCGAGCAGGTTGTGGCAGGCGGTCACGCCGGAACCGCAGGAATGGATCACCTGCTCCGGCTCGTAGCCCACGATCACGGCCCGGAATTCGTCGCGCAATTCGTCGGCGTGCTTGAAGACCCCGCCGGCCGCGAGGTTGTCACTGAACGGTCGGTTGCGCGCACCGGGAATGTGCCCGGCAACCGGGTCCAGCGGCTCCACCTCGCCGCGAAAACGCGCTGCTGCACGCGCGTCGAGCAGCAGTACGCTCGCATCATGCAGGCCGGCAACGAGTTCGTCGGCATAGACGATCTGGTCCGCCGCGAACGCCAGTTCGATCGTGCCGCCGGCCTGCGCCGGGACTTCATTGCTCAGCGGCAGACACGCGGAGGACCACGCGGCGAAACCGCCGTCGAGCACGGCCGCGCGGCGATGACCGATCAGCCGCAGCATCCACCACAGTCGCGCTGCGGTCGAGCCCGTCGCATCGTCGTAGACGACAACCTGCTGGTCCGGCCGCCAGCCCCAGCGCCGCAGTGCCGCGGCGAACCGCTCGATGTCCGGCAGCGGATGACGGCCTAGCCCCTGTTTGGACAGGTCCGAAAGATCATGGTCCAGGCTCGCGTAGTGCGCATTCGGCAGATGCGACGCGCGCCAGGCATTCTCCCCTTTGCGCGTGTCGGCCAGGTCGAAGCGGCAGTCTATGACCACGAGTTCCGGAGAACCGCAGAACTCGGCCAGTTCCTGCGGCGATATCAGTGTCGTGAAATTCATGGCAAAGCCTCCATCCGGCGCAGCAGATTCACCAGCATCGCGGCAGTCGCACCCCAGATGCGGCGACCGTCGTAGTCATATTCGTAGATTTCGCGCCGGCGTCCGCGCCAGTCGATCTCGCTACGGCGCAGATTGGCCACATCCAGCAGGAACGGCAGCGGCACCTCGAACACTTCGGCCACTTCGCGCGGATCCGGCGCGAGCACATAGTCGGACGCGACCTCAGCCACGACCGGCGTCACGCCGAAACCGCTGATGGTCTCGAAGCAGTCGAGGAAGCCCAGCGGCCGCACCAGGCTGCGCGCGATGCCGGTTTCCTCTTCGGTCTCGCGTAGCGCCGCGGCGATCGCGTCGGTGTCGTCGCGTTCGATGCGCCCGCCCGGAAAACTCACCTGCCCTGCATGCGTGCGCATGCCTTCGTTGCGTCGCGTGAAAAGCAGGGAACTCATCGCGCCGCGGCGTACGAGCGGCACTAGCACCGCAGCCGGCGTACGCACCGTGTCGCCGAGCAGATCGGCGAGTTCGGCATGGTTCCAGCCAGGCAGCGACGGCGGATCGTCGAGCCGGCGCAGGGAGGAAAGCAGCGTTGCGCCGGCAGTGGCGCAGTCGCTCATGAGCGCTGCCGCTCCCGTTGCGGCAGCACGTCGAACATCAGGTGACGGCGTTCCGCGTCGCTGAGTCCACGCCACGCGGCGATCTCTGCACCGGTGCGATGGCAGCCTTCGCAATAGCCACGCGCATCGAGTGCGCACACACCGATGCAGGGCGTCAGGATCACGGCAGGAGGGTTAACTGAGAACATCGTCGTAGGAATGTGGCGATTACGTTGCTAGATTACAACAACCCTGAACTGCGGAACGGTTGAGCATGCTCGCACTTGCCACCCGGGTCGTCAGTGATTACGGCAAGGTGCTCGCCCACGTCTCCCCGGGCGTGTACGGTCTGCCCCAATCGCTGCTGCCCTATCCGAAAGACCGCATCCGCGCCGCGCTGCGTTTCCTGCTGCACGAAGTGGCACCCGACCATCCGGAACTGCGTGAAGGACTCGCTCGCGGCTATGTATACCTTGCGCAGTTTGTCGACGACGGCGACGCCGATACGATCGCCCGCGGAGCCGCTGTCGCGAGCGGCATCGGCACCGATCAGGGCGACGCCGAGCCAGCCATGCGCCTGATCAACCGCATCAAGGCCGAGATGGAGATCGCGCTCGAGGAACTCGCGGGAACCCGCGAAGAATCCAGGGCCTAGAAACCCTGCCCTGTCCTTCCCGATTCCCAACGAAAAAGCCGCGCATTCGCGCGGCTTTTTCGTTTACTGCTTGATGTCGACCAGCTTGATCTCGAACACCAGCGCTTCGTTCGGGCCGATACGCGGCGGCTGGCCGCGCTCGCCGTAGGCGAGTTCCGGCGGAACGAACAGCTGCCAGTGATCGCCGACGCGCATCAACGGCAACGCTTCCTGCCAGCCCTTGATCACGTCCTTGACCTTGAACTGCACCGGCTCGCCGCGAGCGAAGGAGCTGTCGAATTCGAGGCCCGAGGCCAACGAGCCCCGGTAGTGCACGGTCACGTCGCTGTTGAGGTTTGCGCGGGCGCCGGTACCTTCTTCGATGACGCGGTACTGCAGGCCCGACTGCGTCGCGACGACGTTCTTCTTGGCCTTGTTCTCGGCCATGAACTTCTGGCTCTTGGCCTTGTTTTCCGACGATATCTTGTCGAACTCGGCCTTGGCCTCGGTCATCATCTTCTGCTGCATCTTGCCGAGCACGTCGCGCATCTGTTCCTGCGAGACGGCCGGGTTCTTCTTGCTGTAGCCATCCTGCATCGCGCGGATGATGGTGTTGATGTCCACATCCATCTTGCGCTCGACGAAATCGTTGCCGATCTGGTAGCCGATGGAGTAGCTCAGTTTGCCTTTCTCACTTGTGGTGTCCTGTGCAACGACGGCACCGGTCACGAGCAGCGCCGCTGCGGCGACAGACCAACGCAAATTCATGCTTACCTCCAATGGAAATCCTGCCGGAATCGGCCGGCCCAGGGCGCGGCGGCCGTAAAAAATAGCTCGTCATGATAGCGGAGCGTCAGGCCAGCGGCTACCGCAGCGAATGCGGTCGGCGACGGCAATTCCGGGCCGCGAAGCCCGCGGCAGACTGCCGCCGCGGAGCTGAACAGCACCCGCATGCGGCTGCTACCATGGTTTCTTTTGCGCAGAGCCGCCCATGGACTACCAGAACCTGCTCGTCAGCGATCGCGGCGCCGTCCGCAGCATCACGATCAATCGCTCGGACAAGCTCAACGCATTGAATCTGCTGACCTTGCAGGAGCTGGATGCGGCTTTCCGCGGCGCCCGCGAGGATGCAACGGTACGCGTGATCGTACTCGCCGGCGCGGGCGAGAAAGCCTTCGTCGCCGGAGCCGACATCGCCGAACTCGCCACCTTGAGTCCGGTCCAGGCGCAGGCCTTTTCGCGCGCCGGACAGGTCCTCATGCGCGGCATCGAACGAACGACCAAGCCGGTAATCGCCCGCATCCAGGGCTTCGCGCTGGGCGGCGGCATGGAGTTGGCCATGAGCTGCCACCTGCGCATCGCCAGCGAAAAGGCAAAGCTCGGCCAGCCGGAAATCAATCTCGGCGTGATACCTGGCTTCGGCGGCACCCAGCGCCTGACCCGCCTGGCCGGACGCAGCGCCGCGCTCGAGCTGTGCCTGCTGGGAATGACCATAGACGCCGCGCGCGGCCAGGCGCTTGGCGTGCTCAACCGCGTCGTTCCGGCCGACCAGCTCGACGACACGATTGCCGCCGTCGCCGACCAGCTCGCCGCTGCCGCACCCATCGCCCTGGCCGGTATCCTCGACGCGGTAACCCTCGGAGCGGACTGCGCGATGGATCCGGCGCTCGAATTCGAGACCCAGGCCTTTGCCCTGTGCTGCTCCACCGCCGACATGCGCGAGGGCACGCAGGCCTTCCTGGAGAAGCGCAAGGCGGCGTTCACCGGCAAGTGACGCGCCGCGCCCGGACCACGAGTCCGGGCGCATCTGGCACGGCGTGAATATTTCACGCGGATTACAGCCACGGCGCGCGCAAACCCCGTGTTGGCGCCAATCCGGTCGCAGTTCCCGCCGGCCCAGGGCCGCGCTGTAACACAGTTGAAACAAAACTCCCACGCGACTGCAACACAGCGCGCGTAAAAAGCGCGGCGATACCTGCAGCTCAGCCGCTCTCAAGGAGTTCACTGTGTTCAAGACTTTCACGACGCGCCTCGCGCTCGCCAGCCTCATCGCAGCGGGTGCCACCTCCGCCCAGGCCGCCGACATCACCGGCGCCGGCGCCACCTTCGTCTACCCGGTCATGTCCAAATGGTCGGCCGACTACAGCACGGCCACCGGCAACAAGATCAACTACCAGTCGATCGGTTCGGGCGGCGGCATCGCCCAGATCAAGGCCGGCACGGTGGACTTCGGGTCGTCCGACAAGCCGCTGGAAAGCAAGGAACTCAGCGAAGCCGGCCTCGGCCAGTTTCCCTCGGTGATCGGCGGCGTCGTGCCGGTGATCAACATCAAGGGCATCGAGCCCGGCAAGATCCAGTTCACCGGTCCGCTGCTCGCCGAAATCTTCCTCGGCAAGATCACCAAGTGGAACGATCCGCAGATCGTCGCCGTGAATGCCGGCGTCGCGCTGCCGGACGCGCTGATCACCGTGGTGCATCGCTCCGACGGTTCCGGCACCACGTTCAACTGGGTCAACTACCTGTCGAAGGTTTCGCCGGAATGGAAGACCAAGATCGGTGAAGGCACCTCGGTACAGTGGCCGGTCGGCGTCGGCGGCAAGGGCAACGAAGGCGTCGCTGCCTACGTGAAGCAGATCCCGGGCTCGATCGGCTACGTCGAACTCGCCTACGCGCTGCAGAACAAGATGACCCACGCCGCCGTGCAGAATGCCGCCGGCAAGTTCGTGCAGCCGAGCCGCGAGAGCTTCCAGGCCGCTGCCGCCAGCGCCGACTGGAAGAACTCGAAAGACTTCTTCCTGATCATCACCAACGCGCCGGGCGAAGGTTCGTGGCCGATCGCCGCCACCAACTTCATCCTGATGTACAAGCAGCCCAAGGACGCCGCGCGCAGCAAGAACACGCTGGCGTTCTTCAAGTGGGCGCTGGAAAACGGCAAGGCGCAGGCCGAAGCACTGGACTTCGTGCCGCTGCCCGATGAGCTGGTCAAACAGATCGAAGCCTACTGGGCTGCCGAGATCAAAGCCTGAGTGCGACCTGCCGCGGGGCGGAACGCGCAAGCGTTTCGCCCCGTCCGTGTTTCTCAACGCCAGCCCCGTGACTGACGCATGAGCATCGACCAAGCCTTGCCCGACCACGCGCTGAACGCGCGGCTGGGAAACGTCGCAAATCGCGCCGAATCGGATCGCCGCGCCGATCGCACCTTCCGCTATCTCGTCACCGGTGCCGGCCTGTTCGTGCTGCTCGCCCTGACCGGAGCGGCCGTCTCCATGCTCTGGGGCGGCCGCCTCGCTTTTTCCACGTTTGGAATCGACTTCCTGACCACCACCGACTGGGACGCCGTCGGCAAGAAGTTCGGTGCGCTCGTGCCGATCTACGGCACGCTCGTCACGGCCCTGATCGCGATGATCATCGCGGTGCCGGTCAGCTTCGGTATCGCCCTGTTCCTGACCGAGGTCGCGCCGCCGTGGCTGCGCACGCCGGTCGCCTCGGCGATCGAACTGCTCGCCGGCATTCCGTCGATCATCTACGGCATGTGGGGCCTGTTCGTGTTTGTGCCGGTCATGTCGACAACGGTGATTCCATTCCTCACCGAGTACCTCGGCCCGCTGCCGATCTTCGGCCCGCTGTTCCAGGGTCCTCCGCTGGGCATCGGCATGCTGACTGCCGGCATCGTTCTCGCGATCATGGTGATCCCGTTCATCTCCTCGGTCATGCGCGAAGTGTTCCTGACGGTGCCGACGCGGCTGAAGGAGTCGGCCTACGCGCTCGGCTCGACGACCTGGGAAGTGTCCTGGAACGTGGTGCTGCCGTATACGCGTTCGGCCGTGATCGGCGGCGTCTTCCTCGGCCTGGGCCGTGCGCTCGGCGAAACGATGGCGGTGACCTTCGTGCTCGGCAACGCGCATCACCTCACGGCTTCGCTGCTGATGCCCGGCAACTCGATCGCCGCGACCATCGCCAACGAATTCTCCGAAGCCGACAGCGACATCTACCTGTCGTCACTGATCGCCCTGGGCTTCCTGCTCTTCATCGTGACCTTCATCGTGCTCGCGATCGCGAAACTGATGCTGATGCGCCTGAACCGCAACGAGGGCAACAAATGAGCGCGATGGCGGAAAAGCTCTACCGGCGTCGCCGGATCAAGAACGGCCTTGCCCTGGTGATGGCCAGCGCCGCGACGGTGTTCGGCCTGTTCTGGCTGGTCTGGATCCTCTGGACCACGCTGATCAACGGCGTCGCCGCGCTCAAGCCCGAGCTGTTCTACGAAATGACGCCGCCGCCCGGCTCCGACGGCGGTCTTGCGAACGCGTTCTTCGGCTCGATGCTCATGAGCCTGCTCGCGATCCTCATGGGCACACCGGTCGGTATCCTGGCCGGCACTTTCCTCGCGGAATACGCGCGCCGCTCGGTGCTCGGCGAAGTGATCCGCTTCGTCAACGACATCCTGCTGTCGGCGCCGTCCATCGTGCTCGGTCTGTTCGTCTACACCCTCATCGTCAAGCCTATGGGCCATTTCTCCGGCTTCGCCGGCGCGGTCACGCTCGCGCTGATCGTGCTCCCCGTGGTCGTGCGTACCACCGACGAGATGCTCAAGCTCGTGCCGAGCCAGATGCGCGAAGCGGCGCTGTCGCTCGGCATTCCACAGTGGAAAGTCACGGTGCAGGTGCTGTACCGCTCGGCGCTGCCGGGCATCGTTACGGGCGTGCTGCTGGCACTCGCGCGCATCAGCGGCGAAACCGCCCCGCTGCTGTTCACCGCGCTCAACAATCAATTCTGGAGCGCGGACATGAGCGGCCCGATGGCCAGCGTGCCAGTCGTGGTCTTCCAGTACGCCATGAGCCCGTACGACTCCTGGCATTCGCTGGCCTGGGCCGGCGCGTTCATGGTCACCGTCTTCGTTCTTTGCACCAGCCTCATCGCCCGCGCCATCATCGCCCGCCGGAGGGTCGCCAATGACTAATCTCAATCTGGCCGTTGCCGCCTCATTGAACGTGACCACGCCCAGCGAGCAGGCCACGTCCACCATCAAGATCACGGCGCGCAACCTGAACTTCTACTACGACCGCTTCCATGCGCTGAAGGACATCCGCATGGATATCCCCGAGAAGCGCGTGACCGCGATCATCGGACCGTCCGGCTGCGGCAAGTCCACGCTGCTGCGCATCTTCAACCGCATCTATTCCATCTATCCCAAACTGGAAGCACGCGGCGAAGTGATGCTCGACGGCGAGAACATCCTCGACCCACGCTATCCGCTGAACCGGTTGCGCTCGAAAGTCGGCATGGTGTTCCAGAAGCCGGTGCCGTTCCCGATGTCGATCTACGACAACATCGCCTACGGCATCAAGCACTACGAAAAGCTCAACCGCGCCGACATGGACATGCGGGTCGAACAGGCGCTGCGCCAGGCGGCGATCTGGGACGAAGCCAAGGACAAGCTCAAGGGCAGCGCGCTGGGTCTTTCCGGCGGCCAGCAGCAGCGCCTGTGCATCGCCCGCGCGATCGCGCTCAAACCCGAAGTGATCCTGTTCGACGAACCCACCTCGGCGCTGGATCCCATCGCGACGGGTAAGATCGAACAGCTGCTGGAAGAGCTGAAAAAGGATTTCACGATCGCGATCGTGACGCACAACATGCAGCAGGCCGCGCGCTGCTCGGACTTCACCGCATTCATGTACCTCGGCGAACTGATCGAATTCGGCGAGACCGAGACCATGTTCACGCGCCCGAGCAAGCAACAGACCGAAGACTACATCACCGGCCGCTTCGGCTGACCTGTGCGGCTGAGCCCGCGCCCACGCACGCACGGAACGAACCCATGAGCGAAACCTCTTCCACCCACGAACACATCATCAAGAGCTACGACGCGGAACTCACGCGTCTGCTCGACGAAATCACGCGCATGGGCCATCTCGCCGGCGAGCAGCTGGCAATGGCCGCCGCCGCGGTCGAGGAACGCAACAGCGAACTCGCCGCGCGCGTGGTCGAAGGCGACAACGCAATCGACGCGCTGGAGCACGACGTCAGCCATGACGTGCTGCGCCTGCTCGCGCTGCGCCAGCCGATCGCACGCGACCTGCGCGACGTGCTCGCTGCACTGCGCATCGCCGCCGACATCGAACGCATCGGCGACTACGCCGCGAACATGGCCAAGCGCGCGATAGCGCTGAACCAGACCGCGCCGATGCGCCCGGCGGCGAGCCTGCCGCATCTGGCCGAGGTCGCCGGCGGCATGCTGCGCGACGTGCTCGACGCCTACCGCCGCAGCGACGCGGCGGCGGCGCACGAAGTGTGGAAGCGCGACGTGCAGCTGGACATGCTGTACACGGCGATGTTCCGCGAACTGCTCACCTACATGATGGAAGACCCGCGCAACATCACGCCGTGCACGCATCTGCTGTTCATGGCGAAGAACATCGAGCGCATCGGCGACCACGCCACCAACATCGCCGAAAACGTCTACTTCCTCGTACACGCCAAGCCGCTGATCGAGGAACGGCGCAAGGCCGACCACACCAGCCTGGTCGTGAACTGATCGGACTCTCGCGGTCTGGGCGGATGCCATTCAACGCATCCCTTCCGGACCGGCAAACCGCCGCGCTTGCGGCAACCGCACGAGCAGCACCATCCCCACCCAACCCTCACTTGCTGAAGTCGGACGGGTGCGGATGGTGCTTCTGTGCGAGCAGCAGTTTCCCGCCAGCAGCTTCCCGCCAAACGCATTCCCTCATGATGCGCCCCGCCTGCGCATTCATGAATTTTTTCGCACCTGCGAAGTTTTTCCGCGGAACTGCGCTTTGCAATTCTGACAGCGGCAATTGAGCAGCGTCAGCGCCGCAGTTACCTGCCCTTACGTCACGCAACCGGTTGACCGGATGCAGCGCCCGACGTAATGTCTATTTCTCTACTACTAGACATGTGAACCAACATCATGGCCAATCCGCTCACTCTTCTCATGCCGGTCATTCCGGGCACCAGCCTCCAGACCATCGCCGAGACCCTTGCCCAGTACCAGCCGGAGCTCGACAGCGCCCTGGCCTCGATCGGCACCGTTCACTACGCGCGCACCCTGTTGCTCGACGCCTCGACCGCGAACCTGCAGCCCGGCGCGGAGACGAACGCGAAGTACATCATCGCGGTCATCACCGAGTACGACGGCGACTTCTCCGCCTATATCCAGGATTTCGTCTCGCAGGTCGGCAAGGTGTTCGATGCGCTGCTGCAGTTCGTCGTCGGTGGCGCGGCGGTGATCCCGGTCGCCGACCACGTGGCCGGCTTCGAGGCGTTCATCACCCTCAACGACGCCTCGCAGCACCAGCCGAACACGGGCCTGTACCAGGCGTATCCGAATACCACCGTGCAGCAGATTCTCGCGGCCTTCCCGCCGGCCTGAGCCACCCGCACCACGCACGCGTACCGGCGGCGGCGCACCTGCGCAGCCGCCGCCCCGATTCCTATAGCCAGCGGCCTGCCCGGCAGCGCCAGCGCGTGGAGACACCGCATGACCGATCCCGCCATCGACTACGGCGACGTGCAGGGCACGTTGCTGCGCGGCTACCGCGTCGACTACGCGCGCCATTTCATTCTGAGCATCGCCGACGTTGCGGCGACGCGACGCTTCATCACCGATCTCGTCGAGGGCAACAACGGTCTGCCGAAGATCACGACGGCGCAGCGCAGCGGCCTGAAGATGCACGCGACGCGCTTTCTCAATATCAGCTTCACCAACACCGGACTTGCGGCACTCGGCATCGCCGCGAGCGATCTCAAGACCTTCGACAGCGCCTTCCAGCGCGGCGCGACGAGCACCACGACCGCCAACTCGATCGGCGACACCGGCGACAGCGCACCGACGAACTGGATCGGCGGCATGAACGACGGCAGCCAGGTACATGTCGTGCTGAGCCTGTGGATCGATGCCGATCCGGCCGAACTCGAGGCGCTCTCGGCGCAGCTCCGCGCCGCATTCGCCGGCGCCCTGACCGAACTGTCTGCGCAGGACGCGCAGGCGCTGCCCGACAACCAAGTGCATTTCGGCTATCGCGACAACATCGCCCAGCCGACCGTGATCGGCGCACCGCCAAGCAAGCGCGCGGTGCCGGACGACCAGCCCGCCGTCAAGACCGGGGAGTTCCTGCTCGGCTACGGCAACGAGTCCGGTGGAACTTACAGGGTCACGCCAACGCAGCTGTCGACCAACAGCAGCTATGCCGCGTTCCGCCTGCTCGAGCAGGATGTCGCCGGTTTCGACGCCTTCCTGGCCGAATATGCGTCCAAGGCCGGTATCGACGTCGAAACGCTCGCGGCGAAAGTGTGCGGCCGCTGGCGCAACGGCAATCCACTGGAACTCGCACCCGACGCGCCGGGCACCGTGCTGCCCAAGACGCAACTGAACGATTTCAACTATGTCGACACGGCCGTGCCGGCACGGGACGACACGCTCGGCCTCACCTGCCCGATCGGATCGCATATCCGTCGCAACAACCCGCGCAACGGTGCCATCGTCGGCACCGACAGCACGCATCACCGCATCGTGCGCCGCGCCATGCCCTACGGCCCGGCCTACGATCCGGCCAATCCCGACGACACGCCGCGGGGACTCGTCGGGTTCTTCATCAACGCGAGCCTGACCAACCAGTTCGAATTCCTGACCTCGCAGTGGAACAACCTGTCGACCTTCGTCAAATCCGCAACGCAGCCCGGCAATCCCGACGCCGGCAACGCGGTGTTCAACATCAGCGGCCAGGACGTGTTCCTCGGCGTCAACGACCCGTCGAGCAGTTCCTTCACCCTGGCCAAGCCCGGCGCAAACGGCAAGAACAACACGACGCTCAAAGGCTTCAGCCGCATGGTCATCACACGCGGCAGCATTTACTGCTTTTTTCCGAGCATCACCGGCTTGCGCTATCTGGCGAGCCTGACGTAGCGGGTCTGATGTGGAAGGCGACCGCCCCCGCTCGCCGACCCGCAGCACACACCCGCCGACGGCAGCGCCACGGCGTGCAACACCGGACCGTGACCGTCGCCGCACGGTCATGGCAGCTTTGCGCAGATGCGGCGTATGTCCCGCTCAGGCACACCGCTTCCGGTGTGGCAGCACGGACTTTCTATGCGCAGCTCCCGCACGTTCCTTGGCTCACTGGTCATCCCGGTGCTGGCCCTCGCCGCGCTCTGCTTTCCGGGCGGCGCGGCGCTCGCCCAGGCGGCCAGCTATGAATTCGACCCCGCCTTCAACGGCAACTACGCGATCGACGCGTTTACCACCGGCGAAACCACCGGCGCCGAACGCTACGGCAGCAAGATCGTGCGTCTGCCCGGTGGCGATGTCGTCACCGCCGGCCTCGTGCGGCTCGACAACGATCCCGTCGCTTCGCCGAACTGGAACATAGGTCTCGTGCGCCACAGCCCGAGCGGTACGCGCCAGGTGTGGAGCGGCAGCGGCCCGTACTTCCATGCCGGCAACCAGTACGTGGTCTATCCGAACCTGGCCGCCGGCGCCACCGGCCTCAGCACGATCCGCAAGCTCATCGATTTCGACTACGCGCGCGGGTTTTTCTACGTGCTCGTGCGGACGCGCTTCAGTGATACGCCGATCGACAACGACGTGCAGCTGCTGATCTTCCGCGAGGATGGCAGTTACGTGAACGCGATCAATTTCCTCAACGGCAGTGTCGACGAAGACGGCGTCGCGCTGTCGGTCATCGAGACCGGCCAGATCGCCAATCCCGTTGCGATCGCGGTGCTCGGCGTGGTCAGCGGCTTCCGTAGCGCAATCGCAAAGTACCTGGTCAACGCGAGCAACGTGATCCAGCTCGATGCGAGCTTCGGCGGCGGCGACGGCCGCGTCGAGTTCGTGCTGCCATTGGACGAATGCAGCTATCCCGACTGCGACTATTTTTCGACCGACATCGCATTCCCGGTGGGCGGCGGCGGCGGATCGAACAAGCCGATCTACCTGTCCGGCACCGTGCGCCGCGAATCGCCCACGTCGACGGACCACGACATGGTCGCGGTCAAGTTCACGCCCTCCGGCCTGCTCGATACCGCATTCGATTTCAACGGCATCCGCCAGTACGCATTCGATCAGCAGGATTCGAGCAAGGCCGACTTCGCGAGCGACCTGATCGTGCGGCGCAGCCCGGTCGGTAATTTCGACACGGTCTGGATGATGGGACCGGTTGCCCGACGCTGCAGCCAGGGCATCGGCGTGGTCAAGTTCGACGGCGCCAGCGGCATGCCAGTATCTGCCTTCGGCAGCGTGGGACGCGCGGTGTTCGGCGACGACGTGTCGCAGCCCGGCGGCCCCTGCGATCCGGAAGCGGCGCTCGATCCGGCCGGCCTCGTGGCGCAGGACGGCGAAATCGGCATCGCGGCGACCGGCTTCCTCGTCGACGAAAACGGCGCGCGCGTGTTCGAGACCGGCGTGCTGCTGCGGCTGTCGGCGGATACCGGCCTGCGCTACAGCCTCGAAGGCTTCAGCCTGTTCACCGGCGACAAGAACTATCCGAACACACTGGGCGGGATTGCCCTGGGCGAAGGCGGCGGCCGCTACTACGTCGCTGGCGCGGGCCGCACCGGCAACTACAACTCGCTGTTCCTGGCGGCGCGCCTGAAGCCCGTCGACGACCTGCTGTTCCGCAACGGCTTCGACCTGTGAGCACACTACCCTCTGCCCTGGAGTTCCCCGCCATGTTCCGAATTGCCCGACTGCCAGCCTGCATGGCGTATACCTGCGCGCTGCTGACCGCCTGCGCTGCACCGGCACCGCCGGCCACGAACACCGGCGCAACGTCTGCCGCCATCCCGTCCGCGACCGCACCCGCCACCGCAGCCCTCGCT
The DNA here is from genome assembly GCF_032229445.1 of Tahibacter sp. NCBI lineage: Bacteria > Pseudomonadati > Pseudomonadota > Gammaproteobacteria > Lysobacterales > Rhodanobacteraceae > Tahibacter > Tahibacter sp. Next base: position 16,847 of record NZ_JAVTWC010000060.1, on the reverse strand, counting down.
CCGCAGGCGCAAGGCAATCAGCTGCGTCTGACGCTCGACGGCAAACCCTGGCAGGCCGATCGCGATTTCTTCGGCGCATTCCATCCCCCCGGCATGGATCGTGCGGTGCTCATGGCCGCGTCGCTGGGACCCAAGGACCGACACGAACAGGCGTTCAATCTCAATCTGTTCGGCGTGACCGGACCCGGCCGCTACACGGCGAGCGGCAGCACCCTGAGCCTCAAGGGCATCAGCAGCAGCCAGATCCAGCTCGCGAACCTCAGCGAGCAGCGCTATCTGGTCGGCGGACCTTTCGGCTATACGGTCGAGGTCGAACTACTGCAGGCCGGCGGCGGCACGATCGAAGCAAGGTTCCAGGGCCGCATGACCGCGAGCGACGGCCAGGAACTCCGTGTGAGCGACGGCTATTTCTTCTACCGCGAATAGCGGGCGATGCGGCCAACCCGCTGCACACAGGCCCGGCAACCTCCGCCGAGCCTGCGCGAACATGCATCAGCAACGCACGATCAATACACCGCGAAGTCGGCGCGGCAGCCGTTGCTGACCCAGATCCGGTTGCGGTCCACGCCCCAGGAGCGCGCATAGACGCAAGCGCTGGAACTGATCTGGCGATAAACTTCCACTTGTCCGCGATATGGCAGGCCGCAGTAGCTCAGGCGATTGCCGTTGGATTCGCAGCGGATCGTCGTGCGTGGATCGCCGTTGCCGTAGCCGTAGCGATCGTCGTAACGGTCGTCGCGGCGCCGGTCGCGGTCCTTGTTCGCGATGATCGCGGCGCCGACCAGGCCGAGCACGACGGCCGCGGCAACCGCGTTGTCCTTGTTCGATGAACTGGAACTGCCGCCAACCGAGAACTCGGCGCGGCAGCCGCGATCGACCCAGATGCGATGCAGGTCATAACCCCAGGTATCGCCCTGCCAGCAGCCCTGCGAGCTGAGCTGGCGCGTCAGGCGCACGCCAGCGCGGCCGTCGATGGAACACGAACGATAGTCGCCGCCGGTGGACTCGCAGCGCACGGTTTCCGCCTCACTGCGCGCGCTCGCGAACAGCAGCAGCACAGCGGACAACACTCCGATCAGGTGTTTCATGGCTTGGTCTCCTCGCGGGCTTTGCGGGCGGCGGCGAACGCATCGAGTTCGGCGCCCGCGAGCTGTCCGTCCTTGTCGGCGTCGAATCGATCAAACGTCGGCGCGAGCTGGTCGCTGAAATCGTCGCGCGAGATCTTGTGCTGCGCGTCCTCGGTCGCCGCGCCGGCGAGCCATTCCTTCGGGAACTCAGCGCCGTCGAGCACGCCGTCGTGATTCTTGTCGCGCGCATCGAAGCGCCGCAGCATCGCGTTGCGGTACTCCTCAAAGCTGATCTTGCCGTCGCCGCTGCGGTCCATGCGCTGCAGCAGCCGCGACCTGCTGTCGCCCGGCGTGTCCGCGGCGTACGCAGTGGTCGCAAACAACCCGGCCAGCAACAGTGCCGAACTCATTCCTCGCACAACACGTCGATACCCCATGCCGCACCTCCGCATCATCGTTTCGGGAAATGAGCGATGCCGGCCGGGCCGGCCCGCCCGTCAGATATTGCGTCACGCCGCGCACGCGCGGCGCGAGAATCATCGGAGACCGAATACCGCGCGGCAACCGTCCTTGACCCAGACCGAATGCCGCGACAGGCCCCAGCTGACGCCTTCGACACACGCGGTCTTGCTGAGCTGACGGACCACGCGCACGTCGCCGCGCGTATTCATCGCGCATTCGACCTGCCGTTTGTCGTTTGACTCACAGGTCACCTCGCGCGGCAGGTTGTCGCTGTCGTCATCACGGCCGCGGCGATCACCGTCGTTGTCATCGCGGCCACGGTCCCGGTCGTCGTCGCGGCCGCCACCATGGCCACCACCGCGCGGGGAATCGTCATGCCCCCGCGAGCGGCCGTCCGAGTCGCCGCCGCGATCGTCCGAGGCGAACACACCGCGGCAACCATTGGAAACCCAGATGGAGCGGCGGTTGAGTCCCCAGCTGACGCCTTCGGTACACGCCGACTTGCTGAGCTGGCGTACGAGGCGCACGTCGCCCCGCGTATTCATATCGCATTCTTTCTGCTTGCCATCGGTCGACTCGCAGGTCACCTGGTCGGCCAGCGCGACAGCCGGCCCCAGCAGCACGAGCGCGAACACCGTTTTCTTGAGCGATCGGTACATAGGCTGACTCCCTGAAGCTGACGCGATTGCCCCTGTGCCGGGCACAGTGCGCGCGTGCCCGGACCAAGTCAACGACGTTGCGGCAGCGCACTTTTACATTGTGGAATCCACTCCGTTGCCGCGGGTTTACGTCGCGCTGTGCGGAGATTGCCGACCCGCCGCCCTGCACCACAGCCCATTGTCGGGAATGGGATACTGGCCGCTTCTTCCCGAAATGAGCCGCAGCCATGCGCTGGAAGCGAGTGATCGGCATCCTCATCGTGGCCGCTGCGGCGGCCGGCGGCTGGTGGTATTCACAACCGGCATACAAGCCGGTCGACCCGGCGCTGGCCTGCCGGGTCGGCATCTACCGGCTCGACGACGGTCGCCTCGTCGACCTGGCCCCGCTGACCAACAGCGACTCGCTGCGCTGGCGTCTGCTCGATGGCAGTTCCGGACGCATCAGCCGCAACCAAGCGGGCGGCTGGCGGGCGCGCGTCGGCTGGGGCAGCGATCCCGACCCCAAACCGATCGATGCCGGCAGCTGCGCCGAGCCCCGATTCGTCTTCGACGGTCACGCCGGCGAACGCCTGAACTTCACCGTGACCGATACGCGTTTCACGGGCGACGGCGAGGAACTGGCCGGCCGCCTCGTGCTGCCGAGCGGCGACGGGGCGGTACCGATCGCGGTGCTCGTGCATGGCTCGGAAGCGTATTCCGCGCTGACCTACAACTATTTCCAGCGCCTGCTGCCGGCTCACGGCATCGGCGTCTTCGTTTACGACAAGCGAGGCACCGGCACGAGTACCGGCCGCTACTCGCAGGATTTCAGCCTGCTCGCGAACGATGCGGTCGCGGCGCTCAGGGAGGCCCACCGTCTCGCCGGAGCGCGCGCCGGCCGCGTCGGTTTCAGCGGCGGCAGCCAGGCCGGCTGGATTGCGCCGCTGGCCGCCACGCGCAGCGACGCGGACTTCGTCGCAGTCAGCTACGGCCTGGCCGACAGCCCGCTGGCTGAAGACCGTGATCAGGTCATGCTCGACCTCACCGCGAAGGGCCACGGTCCCGAGGTACTGGCCAAGGCGCGCGAAGTGACGGACGCGACCGGTGCGATCATCGCGTCGGGTTTCGAAACCGGCTACGACAGACTTGATGCGCTCAAGGCCCGTTACGCGCAGGAACCGTGGTGGAAGGACATGAAGGGCGAGTTCACCGGCGACATTGCCGGGTATCCCGCTTTCGCGCTGCGCTGGATCGGACCGATGTACGACCAGGGCACGACGTGGAACTACGATCCGCTACCGGTGCTGCATGCACTCAAGCCGCCGCTGCTGTGGATACTCGCCGGCGCGGACCGCGAGGCGCCGCCCGAGGAGACCCGCCGGCGCCTGCTTTCGGCCGCGCAGCAGACCGGCCGGTTGACCCTGGTCGAATATCCCGACACCGATCATGGCATTGTGGAATTCGAGACCCTGCCGGACGGATCGCGCCGGCCGACGCGCGTGGCCGACGGCTATTTCCGGCTGCTCATCGACTGGATCCGCGACGGCAGATTGAATGAGGCAGGCTATGGCAAGGGCCAGGTGCTGGCCCTGCCCGCCGCTTGAGCCGGGAATCGGGAATGGGGAATCGTCAAAGCGCGCCGCGGCCAAGCCAGCTTTCCGATTCCCGATCCCGAATTCCCGATTCCGCGCAGCCCGTCATGAGTTTCTGTTCAGCTACTGGACGAGTGTCCACAAGCGTCCTATCGTCGCGGTTTTGTCCGTCCCCTGTTCGGAGTTGCGCCCATGCGCCTGCCCTTGATCCTGGTTCCTGCCCTGCTGCTGGTCGTCGCCTGCCAGCCGGTCAAGAAGGAACCGACCGCCGACCGCCTCGTTTATCCGGTTTCCAAGAAAGTTACCCAGGTCGATACCTATCACGGCCAGGAAATCGCCGACCCCTACCGCTGGCTCGAAGACCTCGACTCGGCCGACACCAGCGCCTGGATCAAGGCGCAGAACGAAGTCACCACGGCATACCTCGAGAAAATCCCCGGCCGCGAACGCATCGCCGCGCGCGCCACCGAGATTTGGAATTTCAACCGCTGGGGCGTGCCGGTCCGCGAAGGCAAGCAGTGGTTCTGGTTCAAGAACGACGGCCTGCAGAATCAGTCCCTGCTGTACGTCGGCGACAAGCCCGAGAGCGAAGGCCGCGTGCTGCTCGATCCGAACAGCCTGTCGACCGACGGCACCATCGCGCTCAAGGACACCGCGTTCAGCGCTGACGGCAAGTTCATGGCCTATGGCTTGTCGAGCGGCGGTTCGGACTGGGAAGAATGGCGCGTGCTCGACGTCGCCAAGGGCGAGCCGACCGAAGACGTGCTGAAGTGGGTGAAGTTCTCCACGGTCGACTGGAGCCGCGACGGCAAGGGCTTCTGGTACAGCCGCTACGACGAGCCGCAGGGCGAGAATGCACTCAAGGCGAAGAACGAATTCCAGAAGCTGTTCTATCACAAGCTCGGCACGCCGCAGAGCGACGACCAGCTCGTCTACGAACGCAAGGACCAGCCCGACTACAGCTTCAGCGCCGATGCGAGCGAAGACGGCCGGTATCTGATCGTCTCGGTAGGCCAGGGCACGGAACGCAAGAACCTGGTCCTGTATCGCGATCTGAAAGCCAAGGGCAAGGCCGCGACGCTGAAGGAACTCATCAGCGACTGGACCGCAGAATACGAATTCATCGGCAACGTCGGCGGCAAGTTCTATTTCCGTACCGACGACGACGCGCCACGCGGTCGCGTGATCGCGATCGACGTGAGCAAGCCGGCGCGCAAGAACTGGAAGACCATCGTCGAACAGCGGGACGACTCGCTGCAGTCGGCGCATCTGGTCGGCGGCCAGCTGGTGCTGAACTACCTGCATGACGCGAGCTCGCGCCTGCGCCGCTATGGCCTGGACGGCAAGTCCAAGGGCGAGATCGAACTGCCCGGCATCGGCATGGTCGCCACCTTCAAGGGCCGCCCCGGCGACAAGCAGGCGTTCTACAGCTTCGCGAGCTACACCACGCCGACCTCGATCTACCGCTACGACATCGCCAAGGGCAAGAGCAGCCTGCTGCGCACGCCGACCATGGCGTTCGATCCGTCGCTGTACGAAACCCGCCAGGTGTTCTACACCAGCAAGGACGGCACGCGCGTGCCGATGTTCATCACCGGCAAGAAGGACCTGGCCTTCGACGGCGCGAACCCGACCATCCTCTACGGCTACGGCGGCTTCCGCATTTCGCAGGTGCCAACCTTCTCTCCCTCGGTCGCGACCTGGCTCGACCTGGGCGGCGTATATGCCGTGGCCAACCTGCGCGGCGGCGGCGAATATGGCCGTGAATGGCACGACGCCGGCATGAAGCTGAAGAAGCAGAACGTCTTCGACGACTACATCGCCGCAGCCGAATACCTGATCAGCGAAAAATATACTTCGCCGCAGCGTCTCGCGATTCGTGGCGGCTCCAACGGCGGCCTGCTCGTCGCCGCAGCCGAACTGCAGCGTCCCGACCTGTTCGCCGCCGCCGTGCCTGCGGTCGGCGTGCTCGACATGCTGCGCTTCCGCGAATTCACGATCGGCAAGGCCTGGGAGTCGGACTTCGGCTCAGTACTCAACGCCGACGAGTTCGCCGCGCTGCGCGCCTATTCGCCGCTACACAACATCAAGCCCGGCGTGGCCTATCCGGCGACCCTGATCACCACCGGCGACCACGACGACCGCGTGTTCCCGGCGCACAGCTTCAAGTTTGCCGCCGCGCTGCAGGCTGCCAATCCCAAGGGCAAGCCGCATCTGATCCGCATCGACGTGCGCGCCGGCCACGGCCAGGGCAAACCCACAGCCAAGCAGATCGCCGAAACCGCCGACGTCTACGCGTTCATTCTCAACGCGTTCGGGCTGGCCAAGCCGTAAGTACTTCCCGCGGCGGCCGCAACGGTCGCCGCGGTCCGGCCGCGCTTTTCCGGTTGTCGCGGGAAAGCGCGGGCCGATGATTACGTCGCCGTGAATCCACTGGCGCCCGCTCGTGCAGCGCATGCCGACCGGCGCTGTCGACGATCCGGACCGCAAGCGCGCGTCGCGCGTGATGCCAGGACGATAGAGCTGGACTGCGCCGCCGCCGGCCACAGCCAATGCATCGTTTTTGCGCAGTCCCGTCAGGCCAGGGCGATGCCGCCCGGACCGAAACGGCGTTCGACCAACTGCACGGCTCCCTGCACATCGCGCCACGCCAAGGTGCTCGCGCGCGTGCCGTAGGTGTCGCCGCGCACGAAAATCGGCGCGAGGAAACGCTCGCGCTCGAGGTCCATGCCGGTATCGGGCAGTTCCGTATCATCTGGCTGCCACGTATCGGCCAGCAGATCGAGCAGCGCCGCATCGTCGCCGTGTTGCGCGAGCGTGGCGACGAAACGGTCACGCAGGCGCCGCATCTTCGGCCAGGGTGCATCCAACGGCCCGTTGCTGACCACATGTACACCCGGTGCCAGCCGCTGTGCCAGTGCGCGCGGGCTTTCCAGGCACCAAGCCTGCTCGCGGTCGGCGAGTACGAGGTTGAACGGCGCGTAGTCGCTGACGTCCCGCCGCACCGCCGCGATTGCGTCTGCCGCGCTGGCGCTGCCGGCGACGAAGTCGCGCACCAGATCGCCGCGTGACCGCGTGCCGCGCTGTACGTTGAGCAACCGGATGTTCGTCACCGCAGCCATGCGGCCGTTGTCGTGAACGGCCAGCCAGCTGCCGCCGGCCTGGAGGTCGCGGCCTCCATTCACACCCGGCAGGTCGGTCCACGGTGCCGCCGCGGCGCTGGGCCGGGCGTGGAACTCGTCGCGATTGCCGAGCAGCAGCAGTGGCCGACCCGGTACCGCGTCCACGGCAACCAGCAGCAGACACATGATCAGCGCCTCTTCGAAGCCCGGCGCGCGAGTGGAGCCATCAGCGGCTGCCGCCCTCGGCACCTCGCGAGAGTTCGCGCAGTTTCTGTTCCAGCACGCTCAGGCGCGGATTGGCCGGGCTCAGGCCGCGCGCCGCATCGAGTGCCCGGCGTGCGTCGCCCGGGCGGTTCTCGCCGGCGCGCAGCTCGGCTTCGTCGAGCAGGGCTTCGGCCAGGCGCGCACGCAAATTGGCCAGGCTCGCATCGGTCGGCGCGAGCTGCTCGAGCGTGTCGACGAAATCGCGCGCGCGATCGAGCTTGCGCTGGCCGATGGCGACGTTGAACTGGTCGCGCGCAATCTGCGGCAGGCTTTGCAGTCCGGCCAGCGCCCGCGCGTTGCTGCCGTCCAGCGCGAGTGCGGCGCGGTAGCGGTCGTAGGCGGAACTGCCCGGCGGCAGGATCAGGTCGCCGGCCTGGGCAGCCTTTTCCGCTGCGGCGAGATGCGCGGCGAGCTTCTGCTGCAGCTCAGGCGTCAGCACGGGTCGCGATGCAGCAATTTCCACACGTTCACGCAACTCGCGCAGCTGGCCGCGCGCCGCGGCAATGTCGGCCGAACCCGGAGCGAGCTGTTCGGCCTGACGCAGCAGGCGCTCGGCGACCGTGGCGTTGCTTTCCTCCAGCGCGGCGGTGGCCTGCACGACCAGCGCCTGAGCGATTTGTGCCAGCCCCGCGCGCGCTTTCGCATTGGTCGGATCGCGCGCGAGCACGGCCTTGAACTGGGCCAGCGCGTTGTCCTCGCCGTCGCCGTGCACACGGCCGCTGCGCAGCAGTTCCTGCGCACGCCTGACCTGCGTCTCGATCGCCGCGCCGGCGCTGGCGCGCGCCGCGGTCAGCTCGCCGCGCAGCGTCGGCAGCACCGGATCGTTGGGCAGCGCGCGTGCAATGGCCTCGATGCGTGCGCTCGCTTCGTCCACTTTTCCCTGAGTCAACAATTCCCGCGTCTGTGCCGCAAGCGCCACGCCGACCTTGCGCAGTCCAGCCTGGGCCGGCGCGTTGCCGGGCTCGGACGCGAGCACGCGCTCGTACAACGCGATCGCGCCGTCCGCATCGAGCAGCTTGCCGGCAGCCAGCGCGGCCTCGGCCCGGTCGAACAATCCGCCGATCTCGGTATTGGCCGATTCGGCCTGCCGCAGCGCTGCAGCCGCCTGCTCGACCGCGGCGCCGCCGGCCAGCAGCGCGCGTGCATCGGCCAGACGCGCGTGAGCCGCGGCAAAATCTCGCCGCTGCGTCGCCGCGACCGCGTCGGCGACCAGGGCCTCGCCGACACGGCGCAGCCCGGCGCGGGCGATGTCGTTGTCGGGATCGATGACGCGGGCCGATTCGAACAGCTCGCGCGCACTGTCGGCGCTGCCACTGAGCCTGCCGAGGACGAGCGCGTTGTCGGCGCGCGCAAGCACGTCATTGAGTTCGGTACGCGGCAGCAGTGCGCGCAGCTTGTCCTGGTTGCGCCAGAGCGCGAATGCGCCGACGCCGAGCAGCACGATGACGGCTGCGGCGAAGATCCATGGTCCGAGACGACGGCCCTGGCTCTTGCCATGAGCCGGCCGCCGCGCCTCGCCGGCGCGTGGACCGCGCTGAGGCGCCGCGTCGACGACGTCCATGCGGCCGAAGTGCGGCTCGGCCCGGCTACGGACATCCGCTGGCGTGATCGCGGGCAAGGCCATGGTCGGTCCGGCGGTCGGACGTGCGCGCAGCAGTTCGCGCAGCTCGCCGCGTTCCAGCCGCCGCTCGATGTTCTCGATCGCCGCGGCGACGGCCGCGCCGTCCTGGAAGCGCTGGTCCGGTTCCTTCGCCAGCAGCAGATCCAGCAGCGGCTGCAGCGCCTTGTATTCGGCCGGCAGCTGCGGCAGCGGCTGAGTGATGTGCATGATGCCGACGGCGAGCGAGTCCTCGGCGTGATATGGCACGCGTCCGACCAGCAGCTCGTACATGACGATGCCGAGCGCGTAGAGGTCGGAACGCCCGTCCAGGCTGCGGCCGCGCGCCTGCTCAGGACTCATGTAGTGCGGCGTGCCGACAACCGCGCCGGTACGCGTCATGCGCGTGGATGAATCGTTCGCGCGGGCGATGCCGAAATCGGTCAGCGCGGAGGACCCGTCCTCGCGCAGCAGGATGTTGTCGGGCTTGACGTCACGATGGACGAAGCTCTTGCTGTTGGCGTAGTGCAGCGCCTTGGCGATCTCACGCACGACGCGCAGCGTGAACGGCACGTCGCGCGCCTTGCCGTCGTCATGCAGCACCGGCCCGCCAGCGATGTATTCCATCGCGATGTAGAACGAATCGCCGTAACGTCCCACGTCGTGGATGCCGACCACATGCGGATGATGCAGCTTGGCCGCGATTCGCGCCTCGCGCAGGAAGCGCTCGCCGTAGGTCGGGTCGGCCATGAGCGCTGGCGACATCACCTTGAGCGCGACTTCGCGATCGACCGATTCCTGCATGGCCAGATATACCGTCGCCATGCCGCCGCGTCCTAGCGGTCGCAATACGCGGTATCCGGGAATCTCGATCATGCGCGGCGGGTCGTCGGCTTCGCCGCGACAGGGCGGCATCGCGCCGCAGCATAGCATGTGGCCCTCACCGGCCTGCCGCAGCGTGCAGGCCGTGATTGCGCCGCAATACGGACGAAAACACGGCGCGTCACCTACCCGGAGACTCCCGGCCGCCGCGCTGCGGAGGCCGGGAGAGCCACCGAGCATTCAGCCGTCTCGGCGGGCGCGCTTGCCCGCGATGGCATCCCGCGCCATGCGGCCGAAACCACGCTCGCGCTCCCGGCGCTCGCGCAGGGTTTCGCTGGCATGGGCCTCCTCGGCCACCAGCTTGCGCCAGCGGCGCAAGCGCGCCGGATCCAGCACACCGGATGCGATCGCCTCGGCAACGGCACAGTCCGGTTCACCGTGATGGCCGCAGTCGCCGAAGCGGCAGCCGGCCTGCAGCATCAGGATGTCGGCGAACACATCGGCCAGGCCGCTCCTGACCTCGGCCAGTTGCAGCTCTCGCATGCCGGGGGTATCGACCAGCCAGCCGCCCGAAACCAGGCGATGCAGCGAACGCGCGGTGGTTGTATGACGCCCGCGCGCATCGTCTTCGCGAATGCCCTGGGTGGCCTGCCCCGCCGCGGCCAGCGTATTGACGAGGGTGGACTTACCCACGCCGGACGATCCGAGCAGAGCCACGGTGCTGCCACGCCCGCACCAGGGCAGCAGCGTCGCAGCGGCCTGTTCGCTGCGCGCATCGACCACTTCGACCAGCAGCCCCGGCAGCAGCCGCGCCGCGGCCGCGGCGTAGTCGGCGGTCTCGGCGCAGAGATCCGCCTTGGTCAGCACGACCACCGGCGTCACCGCCGCTTCGCGGGCCAGGCTGAGATAGCGCTCCAGGCGCGCCGGATTGAAGTCCTGATTGCAGGACGAAACGATGAACACGGTATCGACATTCGCCGCGATCAGTTGCAGCCGCACCGCGCTGCCGGCGGCGCGGCGCCGGAACAAGCTGCTACGGCGCAACAGGCGCAGCGGACGGCGACTGGCTGCATCGAGCAGCAGCCAGTCGCCGACCGTAGCGAGTGTCTGCTCGTCGCCTTCGACCGCAGCGAAGGGGGTAACGGACTGCTCGAAGCCGGCGCCCGCCGTGAGCAGGCGGCCGCGATGTACGGACAGCACGCGGACAGGAAGGCAGGTTTCGTATTCGGCGAGGTCGAGCTGAGCGGAAAAAAACGGGGACCAGCCGAGATCGGCCAGGGAAGCGGCGTGTGATGTCATGGGTTCTCACCAGCGATGCGCCACGCGGAACGTGGTCGCGAACGGACAAGCGCACCTGCAATGCAGGCACGGCCGGGGCGATCAGCTGGGGAACCGGGGGATTTCACGCGGCGCGCAACGGCCGCGCAGGAAATCAGCTGTAGCTGCGGGTTCCGCCAGCCGGGCGAGACACACGATCTGTCACAAAGCCTCCGTTGACTGGTTTGTACGCGGGCGCGCAGCTTATGCCGGCGCGCCGCGGCCTTCAATGGCTGCGCGCTGACCGCTCAGGCCATGCGCCGCGCCTCGATCACATTCGGCACGGCGGCGAGCTTGCCGAGCAGGCTGGAGAGCTGGCCGTAATCCGTCACCCGCAATGCGAAGTTCATGGTGGCGAGACCGGAAACGGGATCCACGCGCGTGTTGACGGCGAGCAGATGCACGTTGGCCGAGGCGATCACGTTGGTGATGTCCTTGTGCAGCCATTTGCGATCGTAGCCGCGGACCAGCACGTCGACCTCGTAGGCCTGTTCGCGGCGGTTACCCCATTCGACTTCGATGACGCGGCTGGGATCACGCGTGCGCAGGCGCGCGAGGCTGGTGCAGTCGGCCCGATGCACGCTGACGCCGCGACCGCGTGTGATGAAGCCCATGACCGCATCGCCGGGCAAGGGCTGGCAGCAGCGTGCGAGCTGGGTCAACAGATTGCCCACGCCGTCGATAGTCAGCGCGTCCTTGGCGCCGGGCTTGGGTGGACGCAGCGCCGGCGCCGGAGCCGGCTTGGGCGGCGCGATCATCTCGTGCAGCGCGCGCGAGACCTGGGACGCGCTGACGTCGCCGAGCGCGAGCGCCACGAGGAAGTCTTCGAGCGTCTTGTGATGGAAGCGCGGCGGCAGCGAGTCCAGCTCGACGTTGCTCAGGGCGACGCGCTTGAGTTCCTTGTCGAGGATGGCTCGGCCAGCGCTGAGGTTGGCGGTCAGGTCGACGCGCTTGAACCAGGCGCGCACTTTTTCCAGCGCGCGGTGCGTCGTCAGAAAGCCATGCTGCGCGCTGAGCCAGTCGCGCCGCGGCGCCTTTTCCTTGGCCGTGAGGATTTCGATGCGGTCGCCGCTGACGGGCTGGAACGCGAGCGGCACGATGCGCCCGTTGACCTTGGCGCCACGGCAGCGGTGACCGACGTCGGTGTGGACGTGATAGGCGAAATCCAGCACCGTCGCGCCGCGCGGCAGGTCCATGACTTCGCCGCGCGGGGTCAGCAGGTAGACACGGTCCTCGTGCAGGTCGGTACGCAGGCCGGCGAGCAGCGCCGCGTCGTCGTCACTGTCGTCCTTGGCTTCCAGTAGCTGGCGCATCCACGCGACCTTGCGTTCGAAGCTCGCGTCGCCGCCGCCGCCTTCCTTGTAGCGCCAGTGCGCGGCGACACCGAGTTCCGCATGCGCGTGCATGTCGTGGCTGCGGATTTGCACTTCCAGCGTCTTGCCGTCGGGCCCGACCACCGCGGTATGCAGCGACTGGTAGTGATTGCCCTTGGGCCGCGCGATGTAGTCGTCAAATTCGCCCGGGATGTACGGCCACAGCGTATGCACGACGCCCAGCGCCGCGTAGCAGGCGGGCAAGTCCTTTACGAGCAGGCGCACCGCGCGGATGTCATAGAGCGCGCCGAAATCGCCGTCCTTGCGCTGCAGTTTTTTCCAGATGGAATAAATGTGCTTGGGCCTGCCCGCGATATCCGCGGCGATGCCGGCTTCGGCCAGCGCAGTGCGCAGTTGGGCGACCGCGCCAGCAATGTAGAGCTCGCGATCAACGCGGCGCTCGTCGAGCAGCCGCGCGATGCGCTGGTAGGTATCGGGCTGGGACAGGCGGAAGGCGAGGTCTTCGAGTTCCCATTTGAGCTGCCAGATACCCAGCCGGTTGGCGAGCGGCGCATGGATGTCGGCGGTCATCTGGGCGAGCGCGACGCGCTGGGCGTCGTCGAGCTGTTCCGCCCCGCGCAGGCGCGCGAGCTGGCGCGCGAGCAGAATGAATACGACACGCAGGTCGCGCACGACGGCCAGCAGCAAGCGCCGTAAGCCTTCCGCGCTGGTCTTCGTGTCACGGGCGGCGTACAGCGTCCAGACCTTCTCGACCGCGGCCTGGCCATCGAGCAGCAGCCGCAGGCCGGTGGAGATGGGAACGTCCACGCTCGCGCCGTCGCGCGACAGTTCGTAAAGGATGGTCGCGCTCAGCGTCTCGTCGTCGAGCCCGAGGCTGCCGAGCAGTTGCAGCGTCGCCACGAGGGTGGTGAGTCGCGACGTCGCGTCGGCGCTTTCAGCCCGGTCCAGCGCCGCGCGCAGATGCGTGCAGAGCGAGCCGAGTTCGTGCGACACCGGGGCGCCGCGCTGCCGCGCCGACAGCCATGCGTCGAAATCCGGAGTACCTGATGCGGTTTTCACGCCGCGATTGTAGCCGCGCAAAAAGAAACGCCCAGCCCCATATCGCTATGGGCCGGGCGTCGAAGTGTGAGTTGCCGTCAGAAACTGCCGCAGAGTGCCTCAGTCCACCACAACGATGCGGAACAACTTATTGGTCGAGCCTGCCGTCTGGTTGGACGGGTAGCCGTAGTCGACGGCACTCACCCAGCAGTCGGCCGAACCAAGGTTGCCGCTGAGCCGATAGTCGAGATCGATGCGCGCACCGTTGTATACATAGGCCGGGCTATTCAGCCCGTTGAACGAGAAGATGGACGGCGAAGTCCACGTACAGTTCAACTTGTTGCCTGGGAACGCTCCCAAAACGGCACCCTGAGTGGCGATTTCATCAGCCGCGTTGACAGGTCCAGGCAGGAGGCCAGTAACGAAATCGGGCAAGACGCCGATACACTGGGCCGAAGTGGGCCGAGACAGCGAGCAAGTGATCGTCGGCACCTTGCCCTCGGTCGCATCGGGCACAGCGAGCGACGTCAGCGAGAAGATCGCCGCGTCGTTGTCCGAGGAAACGACGTGGAATGGAACCGCCGTTGTCGATGTCTGGGAACGGCTGTCTGTCGCCGTAATGATCACCGAGGCGTGAACGCCCGGTGCGTACACGCCCGGCGTCGAGGCATCAGTCGCGAAATCAGCATCGAAGACCGGTATGTCGAAACGGCAGGTGCGCCTGACAGCCTCGCCGGACTGCGGCGGGTCGATCTGCGCGCAACTGACGTTCGTCGCGTTGACCAGCGTGCCGTCGAAATCGATCGCAACGGACGCGTTCAGCGCCGGCAGTCCGGTTTCATTGGTGTCGTCGGTGATCACGAAACTCAGGCCCGTCGCACCGGTGCCCTCGGCAAGGTTCGGCACCATGTTGCTTGCCGCCGTGATGACCGGTGCCAGATCGGACAGGGCATTGCGGCCGGACGAGACGTTATTGCTGAGATTGTTCTCGGCGCCGTCCGGCAGGAACAGCGCCGCGTACGTCACCGGGATACTCGTGTCGGCCGGCAGGGCCGCGCCGACGTTGAGCTGCCTCAGCACCACGTAGCGCACGGCGAGGCCACCGGGCGGCACGGTCGACGTGATGTCGACGCTATTGGAAAGCAGCGCACCCGGCAAACACTCCGTCGTGCCGATCGGCGCGGCCGGGCAATAGCGTGCGGAGCCGGTCGCGAACACAGAGCTGTCGAAGCCATCGCGTACGGCGTACCTCACGCTCGCGAACTCGGCCGGAATACGCACATCGATGTAGTAGGTATAGGTATAGGAGTTGCCGAAGGACGGCAACATGGCAACGCTAGTCGTAATGCTCGCGTCCGGCAGGTTGCCGGCGTCGAAATTGTCCGTGAACAGCCCCGAGCTGGCCTTGCGCACACCGTCTGCCGTCAGCACATAGCACAGAGTTTCGGCATCCGCCTGAATCGTCAGGCCATTCGGTCGGTAGTTCCAGAACCCGATTCCGGAGATCGACATCTGGTTGCCGCCATTGACGAAGCCGAACTTGAAATCACCGCCTGCGTAATGGCCGGCAAAGGTCGGGTTAATGCGATTGGCAAAGCCAGTCGGTGGCGCGGCCGAATTCACCCGGCCGCAGAGCGTGGGACGCAGCATGCGCAAGGTCGTCGTCGTCGACAACTCCGACGGGGTCTTGTTGATCTGCATCGCGGAGAACGTTGCGACGTCTTCGTTCTCGAACACCAGAGGCACATCCGCGCCGTAGCTGACTCCGCAGGCGCCGGCCATGACCAGGCCCAGCATCAGCGCATTCGTTCGGTTGATCCGGAATTGCCTCATCGTATTCATCACCAGTGACTGATTTGCCTGAACGGAGCGCGCGATGACCACGCGATCCCATGAACGCAGCTTTGGACCAGTTCCGTTGTCCCCGCCTACAGCCGGGCTGCTCGTAGCAAGCTGAGCACTTCCTGACTGTCGTATTGACGCGGATTATACGTATGCCGTACCGCTCCAATGTTAAGTAGCAGTTACCCGTCGCGCCGGATTTTCGACCAAATTCCGATGCTTGAGGTGAACTGATGTGGCACTCGTTACAATCGCCGCTTTCGCCGCGCGCCCGCGGCATCCAATGAGGTGATTCATGAACAGGTTCCGGGCTTTCGCCCTCGCTGTCGCGCTGTCTGCCACGGGCATCGGCATGGCCCAGGCCGTTGAGTTCTCCACCCTCGAAGAACGCATGAGCGGAGCCGACTTCAAGCAGGCGGGCCTGGACCGCCTGAGTCCCGAACAACTCAAATCCCTCAACGACTGGCTGCGCATTCACGGCCTCGCGCCGGGCGCACCCGTCGCGGTCGGCGGAACACGCAACGGCGTCGTCGAATATTACCCGGACGATAAGGCCCGCCAACCCATCGAAGCGCACATCGACGGACCCGTCGACGGCTGGCTCGGCAAGACCACCTTCAAGCTCGACAACGGCCAGGTATGGCAGCAGGCCGAGTCCGGCATGCGCACCGACCTCGGCCTCAACAGCCCGGCCGTGCGCATCAAACCCATGCTGCTGGGCAGCTGGCTGATGTACGTGGACGGTTGCGGCTGCAGCCTGCGCGTCAAGCGCATCAAGTAAGCAGGAAATAGAGAAAGTCAGGAGTGAGAAAAACGAGTGGGCGGGGTAGCTCCACCACTCGTTTCCCGATTCTCTTCCCTTCTCTTTCCTACTTCTCCCGTTTCAGGTTTTCCAGGACTTTCTGCAGTCGCTTGGGCGACACGGCCTCGGCGGTCTTCAGCTCCTGCGCGAACGACGACACGCGCATCTCCTCGATGAGCCAGCGCAGTTCGTCGAGCTCCGCCCCAGGGATCTCCGCACTCGCGCGCAGTTTCAGGTATTCGCGCCAGTAGCCCTGCAATGCGAGGAGGCGCGCCTGATCGCGGCTTGCATCCACGCGCAGGCGCTCGGCGCGCAAGCGCATCGCCTTGAGATAACGCGGATAGTGCGCGAGACGCGCGCGGCTCACGTCGCGCGCGAAGCCGGCATAGACGAGGTTGGCGAGCTGTTCGCGCAAGTCGTCGTAGTTGGCCTTGCCATAGCCCATCAGCGGCGGCTTGAGCCACGGCGCCAGCTCCACGTAGGCCGCGAGCACGTCCTCGACCAGACCCAGCCACTGCATCGCGGTCGGGAACAGCTGGCGCGCGAGTTCGGTTTCGGCGTGGACGAAGTCCTCGCGCCGGCGCAGATCCAGTGGGCGCGCGGCGAACAGCTCCTGAAGCGCGGCCTCGATGAGGTCTTCGCGCAGCGACTCCACACTGGCGACGCCCGCGTATTTCAGCGCCAGCGCGTGGTTGATCGGTAACTGCCGGCGCGCCTGCTTGATCTTGTCCGCGAGCGCGCGGCGCAGCAGGCGCAGCACGCCGGCGCGATGCGAGGCCCTTGCCTCGTCGCGGCGCTCGAACACGCGCAGGGCGACGCTGTCGCCGAGGTCGACCAGGGCCGGATAGGCGGTCAGGTTGCCCTGGCTGACGAGAGAGTCTGGAATCTCGGCGAAATCGAAGGTCTCGACATCCTCGCGCGTCAGGTCCGCATCGGCCTGCCGCGAGAAC
>NZ_JAVTWC010000059.1:0-67680 GCF_032229445.1 Tahibacter sp. | reverse complement strand
GCGGCGACGGTTTCCGGCGTGGCGACGCGGCCCATCGCCGACCTCAACGCCTATCGCGAAAAGCTGACCAGCTTCGTGTTCCGCACCGGCCTGATCATGAAGCCGGTGTTCGATCGCGCGAAGTCCGATCCCAAGCGCGTGGTCTACGCCGAAGGCGAAGAAGAGACCGTGCTGCGCGCGGTTCAGGTCATCATCGACGAAGGCTTCGCGCGACCGATCCTGATCGGCCGTCCCGACGTGATCGAGAAGCGCATCCAGCGCATCGGCCTGCGCCTGCAGCCCGGCGTGGATTTCGAGATGTGCAACATCAACGATGATCCGCGCTTCAACGACTACTGGCAGCACTATCACCGCATCATGGAACGCCGCGGTGTATCGCCGGCTCTGGCCAAGGCAGTGGTGCGCTCGCGCTCGACCGTGATCGCCTCGCTGATGGTCGAGCGCGGCGAAGCCGATGCGCTGATCTGCGGCGTGGTCGGCCGTTACGGCAAGAAACTCAACTACATCCGCGACATCATCGGCCTGGATGCAGGCGTGCAGCAGCCCTCGGCGATGTCCGCGGTGTTCAACGAAAAAGGCGTGTTCTTCTTTCTGGACACGCACGTCCAGCATGAGCCCTGCGCCGAGGAAATCGCCGAGGCCACGATGCAGGCTGCGATCCGGCTGAAGCTGTTCGGTATTCCTCCGAAGATCGCGCTGCTGTCGCACAGCAACTTCGGCAGTTCCGATTCGCCCTCGGCCTGCAAGATGCGCAAGGTGCTCAAGATCATCCACGAGCGCGCGCCCCGGCTCGAGGTGGAAGGCGAGATGCAGGCGGATGCCGCGCTCGTGCCGGAAATCCGCGAGCGCATGTTCCCGAATTCGAAGCTCAGCGGCAGCGCGAACGTGTTCGTGTTCCCGAACCTCGACTCGGCCAACATCAGCTTCAACATGCTGCGCGCAATGACCGACGGCGTGGTGCTGGGTCCCATCCTCATGGGCATCACCAAGCCGGCACATGTGCTGACCCCGTCGGCGACGGTGCGCCGCGTCGTCAACATGACCGCGATCGCGACGGTGGAAGCGCAGATCCGCGGACAGGGCCGCTTTCAGGCATCCGCAGTGACCTGAGTCTGCAGCAGAGCGGGGCGGCGGCCAGGCCGTCGTCCCGGTTCGCAAAAAAACCGGCTTGTGGCCGGTTTTTTTGCGTCCGATCGAACCTGGGCGGTCGTGTCCGGCACGGGTCGTGGCCGTAGTCGTGGTTCCGAAACTGAAAGGCAGCAACTGAGCCAAGGCGCTTTTGTATTTGAATTCATAATGTTGCGGCGAGTTTCTGGGGCGGCGTTGAGATCGGCTCCGGTCCTTCCGGTGGGTCGGACACCCTGACTCACGATGCATGGCGGCAACCATCTTGATGATATGGAAAAAGTGTGTACAGTATTTAGTTGCTGTTTATACAAACAGCATTAACTCAATGGGGAAATCGCATGAAGAAGTTCCAGATTCGTGAGGTGGAAACCGTCAAGACGACTGCGGCAATGTACGAGTGCCGCATCTGCTTCCCCGACTGGC
This sequence comes from Tahibacter sp., assembly GCF_032229445.1. NCBI lineage: Bacteria > Pseudomonadati > Pseudomonadota > Gammaproteobacteria > Lysobacterales > Rhodanobacteraceae > Tahibacter > Tahibacter sp. Next base: position 66,129 of record NZ_JAVTWC010000059.1, on the reverse strand, counting down.
TTTGCGACATCATCGAAGGCCCGCAAAGCAACTAAGCTCAGCTGGAGTCATCGGGAGGACGGGGTTTCCCCGTCCTCTTCCATCTGCACGCTCCCATCGGGTCTGCCATGCAGGATATGCCGCTGCAGGTGTTGCCGTATTCCGTCCAGCCGGACGGGGAAAATTTCATCATTGGTTCGGCGCGGAGCGGAAAATTCCTGTCGGTGCCGGCCGACGTCATCGCCATTCTCGAGGCGTTCAAGGCCGGCAGCAGCCCCGCACAGGTGCACCAGGACTATCTGCAGCGCGATGGCGAGGCGCCGGACCTCGAAGACCTGATCCAGGTGCTCAGCGGCCATGGCATTCTTTCCACGGCGGCGACGCCGCTGCCGGAATCACGCCTGCCGCGCGGTCATTTCGACTGGGTCACGCCGGCCATGGGCCGTGTTCTCTGGAACCGCTACACCCTCGCCGTCATGGCGGTCATTGTCTTCGCCGCCGTCGTCACTCTGTGGCGCGACCCGGTCCTGCTGCCCGGCTGGCGCGCGCTGTACTTCCCGCGCGACACTGCAGTGCAGCTGCTCGGCCTGATGCTGCTGGGCATGGCCTCCACGTTCGTGCACGAGATGGCCCATCTGACCGCGGCGCGCGCGTCCGGCGTGTCCTGTCGCTTCAGCATCGGCAACCAGTTGTGGTTCGTGGTCTGGTACACGGACATGAGCGGCATATGGGCGTTGCCGCGGCGGCAGCGCTACCTGCCTATCCTGGCCGGACCGCTGATCGATCTGGTCTCGGCCGCCTTGATCGTGCTCGTGCTTGCGGCGGACCGGCAGCACGGCTGGGGTTTCGCGCCGTACACCGTCAGCCTGTTGTCGGCATTGCTGTTCGTCTATCTGCTGCGCATCGTCTGGCAGTGCTATTTTTTTATACGTACGGATTTCTACTATGCGCTATCCAACCTGCTCGGCTGCAAGCGCCTGCTGCAGGATACCGAGGATTGGCTGCGCAACCGCTGGGCGCGCCTGCGCGGCCGGGTAGAGGCGGTCGACCAGTCCGGCCTGCCTGCACACGAGCGCCGCATGATCCCGACCTATGCCGCGATCTGGCTGGGCGGCCGCGGTATCGCCTTCAGCCTGCTGCTATTCGTGCAGCTGCCGCTATTCGTGAGCTACCTGTTCCTGCTCTGGAAATCGATCACTGCGCCCGATTCCGCCCAGCCCGTGCCCGCCACGACCTGGCTGGCGGGTCTGCTGTTCAGCACCCTGCTGATCGCCGGGCTGGCGATGTGGGCGCGTCAACTCTGGCCGCGCAAAGGAAAAATCGATGCATGACATTGCTGCTGCAACCGCGATCTCCCTGCCTGCCGCAGGCGCGGGCTCCGTGCTTGTCGCCGCCGCCGCTGCCGGCGCTGCGCGAGAGCAATGGCTGCGTGACCGGGTCGCGGCCGCGGCACCGGTCGATGCCGCCGTATACCACCTGGACTGCCGCCTGCGCTGTGGCGGACCCTGGGCAGGCCTGACCGACTACCTCGCCGAACTGGTGCCGCAGATCGATGCGGTGCAGCCCGATCTGCTGGAAAAGCATCGCTACGAACTGGCGCTGGCATTGCCCTCGCTGCGCAGCCGCTTTCCGCTGGCCGATGCCAGCCTGACCGATTCCTCGCCTGTGAAAGAGCGCGTGCGCAGCTATCCGGTCGACCGCGCCTATCGCCTGCTGCATGGGCTGATCGAGTTGCTGGACGAATGGCTGCCGCGCAGCGCACGGCGCACGGTGCTGGTGCTGCATGGCTTTGATGAAACCAGCGCGCTGATGCGGCGCTTCTTCCACGATCTGGTGCGCCGCCGCCTGGAACGCCTGCCGCTGGATATCGTGCTGGCGGTCGAGCCGGACAATCTCGCGGAAACCTGTGCAGGGTTTTCCTGTTCTCGTTTTGCGCAAATCTCGACGCAGCTGGCGGGCGGTGCCGCGCCGGTGGACCTCGATGCACTGCGCGCTGCCACAGTGGGTTGGGAAGATCGCCTCGCCGCGTCGCTGGGCCAGGACAACCTGATACCGCGTCTGATCGACGCCTATGTGGCCCTTGGCGAGCATGTCCGCGCGCAGCGCTGGCGTGCCGCGGCGCTGGCTGTCTACAACCATTTCGGCCTGTACGAGGACGCGCTGTACTTCGGCCAGCCGGTGCTGGCCGACCTGGACGAGATCGACCACGGCGAGCGTCGCTTCAGCCGTTGGCATATCGTGTCCGGCCTGTTCAACGCCCATGCGGCGATGGGGCGGCCCGAGGACGCGCTGCAGGTGGTGCGCGACGAGGCGCTGAACAAGGTGACTGACCCCAACGACCTCGTCAGCATCTACTACACCATGGCCATGCTGCACTGCCGCTTCCTGCCGAAGCGCGATTTCGCCCTGGCCGAGGAATACCTGCAACGCTCGATGGACATCCTCGACCAGACCACGTTGGGGGAAGCGGAGCGGCACTACCTTGCCGTGTTCAACCTCAATGGCGTCGCTTTCATACGCTTCCAGCAGGGCCGTCTCGAGGACGCGATCGCGCTGTGCCGCGATGGTTTCGACAGGCTGGACAAGCATCTCAACGAGAGCCAGTACCGCCTGCACCGGTCGGTGCTGCTGTACAACATCGCGCAGGTGTATGCGGGCACGCGCTCTTATGACGAGGCCATTGCCTACTACACCGCGGCGATGGAAATCGACCCGCGCTACTCGGAGTATTACAACGAGCGCGGCGGCGTATTCCTCAAGGTAGGCCGGCTGGACGAGGCCGTTGCAGATTTCCAGAGGGCCATCCAGCTCAGCGCGCCATATTTCGAGGTGTGGACCAACCTGGGCCAGGCACTTCGGCGCGCCGGCAAATTCGCGGCCGCGGTCGAGGCATATACACACGCACTCGATATTGAGCCGCATGCGAGTCTTGCGCGCATTGGTCGCGCCCAGTCGCAGGAGCAACTCGGCAACGCGCAAGCAGCCATCGACGATTACAGCGCCGCGCTGTCCCGCGATGGGAAGGACGCGCAGCTGTGGTCCAACCGCGCCGTGCTGCTGTTCGAAATGGGCCGCATCGCCGAAGCGCTGAGCGATCTCGACGAAGCCGTGCGCCGCGCGCCCGATGTGGCCGATCTGTACGAAAACCGCGCCGTCGCGCTGGCCGCACTGCAGCGCCACGAGGAAGCGCAGCGCGACCGCGCGCAGGCGTCGCTGTTGCTCGCCGCGGCCTGAGTGGCCGGCTTCGTCCGGCCGGGCTAGCCCGGCCGGACCCTACGTCAGGGCACGATTTCGAGCCGGTTGGTCGCGCCGGTCAGGTCGCGATTCAGCGTAATCCACAATTCGCTGGTGGCTACGCGCAGTGACGGGAAATAGTCGACGTCCAGGACCTGCGCCACGTTGTTGAAGCGCAGCGTGGGATATTCGCCGCCGCTGATGTTGCGCACGACGATGACGGGCTTCTTCAGGCTGCCGCTGCCGACCGCGATGTTGGCGTCGAGCGCGTTGCCGACGGCGTTGAACGTAAGCGCGCCGTAGACCGGGTCATAGCCCGCCGGGGCGTAGGTGATGTTGTCGGGCCGGTTGACGCCGGCCGGTCCGCTCGTGGCGACGCTGCCCGTTGCTGCCGTCAGGTTCAACGACTGTACTGTCTCTACCTGCGCGACCTGTGCGCCGACCGGATCGGTGCTGTGCGTGCCGAGCACGACGTACGTGGAATAGCTCTTGCGCGGCCAGCCCGAGTCGGTCGTGTTCGGCAGCGGACCGCCCCAGTAGGCCGAACCGTGCGTGTAGTAGCTGTTCTGGCCGAGGAAGCCGAAATTGGTACCCCAGGCCAGGCGCGTGTTGTTGGTCGGCGTGCTCACGCTGGCGAAGGAGTAATTGATCGACTGATAGGGCCAGTTGTAGTCGCACGGCAGCAGCGAGGCCGGCGTGGTGCAGGCGTTGCCGGCGGCGCTGGTCGTGTTCCAGCGCGCCGTGCCGAAGTAGCCACCGGCGTCCTGCTGGACGATGGTCTGGGTCTGTACCGTACCTATCGTCGCGTCGACGCCGGTTGTCCACAGTTTTACATAGGGAATAGTGTTCGGCGTGTTCCAGGTCCAGCTGCTGCTGTACGTGGCTGGCGATGTGGTCGTTGCGAACTTGTAGCGGTCGCCCCAGCCGATGCCGGCAATGACGCTGTGCGCGCCTTCAGTCGCGCTGCCGTCGAACAGCAGCTCACCGTAGGGCGCGCGCGAATCAGCGTCGACGGCGCCGACCGGCACCGCACTCAGGTCCCAGGAAACGGCCCAGAGCGGATTGTCGCGGCCGGTCGAGAATATCCATTCCACCGTGACCGGCACGTCGTAGCGCACGTTCGGCGGCGCCGCGGTCGTCGTGGCCCAGCGCGGATAGCTCTGGGCAAAGCGGAAGATCGCATGGTGCCGGCCCTGCCAGACGCGCTCGGACGTGCCGGTGAAGCCGTGGCCCAGCGGCGAGTCGTCCGTGCCGATGCCGGTCGTGCCTTCGCTGCGATGGCTGACCACGTAGCCGAAGCCGCTGGCTGCGCTGCCCGAGGCAGTGACGATGCGGGGGCTGCCGCCGACCTGATAGCGGTACTCGCGCAGTTCGCCGCCGCGCGTGCCGCCGGGACCGGTCTGCCCGGTGTTGTGGGCGAGGACGGCAACGCGCGGCTGGTTGGTGCCGTCGCGCCAGGTAAAGCGGTCGCTGGTCATGCCGAGCACGCTGACGTCGCGGTCCTGCACGAGCCCGTTCGATGCCGGCGGCAAGCCGACGCTTTCGAATCCGTTGCGGAAGATGGAATCGACCGGCGGCGCGGACGACTCCGACAACATGACGTCGTCGATGTAGACCGCCGCCTGGGCGGTCTCGGAATCGCTCTGGATATCGAAGCGGTCGAACGCGCCGCTGTAGTTCAGGGCGCCGCTGTTCAGCGGGATCACGACCTCGCGCCAAGTGCCTGCGGCGATGCTGCCGTCCGTGATGTAGGCATCGACTTCGGCCTGGGCGACGATCGAGTTGTTGTGCTGCAGGAAGAAGTACAGCTGCTGGCCGCCGGTGGCGCCGCCGTGGACCCAGAAGCGCACGATCGGGTAGGTCGTGGTCATGAGGTCCGGATCGGTGAAGAACGACACCGCATTGAACGCGTCGATGCCGCCGCCGCCAATGAAGCGGATCGAGACGCTGCCGGAATGCGCCTGATCCGTGCTGCCGAACGTCGAGCCGCCGCCGTAGGAAAAATCCTGGAAGCCGTTGCGCAGGGCTTCGTCATATACCGCCAGGTCGGCCGCCTGCGCCGATCCGAGCATCAACACCAGCAAACTCATCCACTTGCCCATGACCGTCCCCCTCCGTGTTACGGAACCCGCCGTTGCCGCGCGATGCGCGACTCCGGCGGAAGCCCCAGCCGAATCCGCTTACGTGCGGAGGTCGTCAGGGATGACATTTCGGTGGGCAGCCTAGGCGGCAGGCCGTGAAGGTTGCGAGTTTGTCAATATCTCGTTTAGCGGGCGTTTGGCCGGCGCCGGAAACGAGCGGGCCGGCAGTGCCGGACGAAAACGCCGATCAAACGCCCGTTGGCCATACAGGCGGCGCGTTTAAGCCGGTAAACTCGGCCCGATGCGCCGCTCTGCGGCGCCGCCGCTTCGACCAAAACGACAACAGCAAGAACGCCACTCCTCCCCAGGCTCACGGCGTTCGTGGAGGGATACCCATGAACATGCTGCAGGACATCCTCAACCAGGATCTGGACCCGACCGAAACCCAGGAGTGGATCGACGCGCTCAATGCCGTGATCGGTGCCGACGGCGCGGAGCGCGCGCACTATCTGCTGGAGCGCATGGTCGATGCGACGCGCCGCGCCGGCGGCCATCTGCCGTTCCAGCCGACCACCGAATACGTCAACACGATTCCGACCCAGTCGGAAAAGCGCAATCCGGGCAATGCCGCGCTGGAATGGCGCATCCGCTCGCTGGTCCGCTGGAACGCGCTCGCGACCGTCGTGCGCGCGAACCGCAAGCCCGGCGAACTCGGCGGCCATATCGCTAGCTTCGCCTCGTCCGCCACGCTGTACGACGTCGGCTTCAACCATTTCTGGCGTGCGCCGAGCGAGAACCATCCGGGCGATCTGCTGTACGTGCAAGGCCATTCCTCGCCGGGCGTCTATGCTCGGGCCTTCCTCGAAGGCCGAATCAACGAATCGCAGCTCGACCGCTATCGCATGGAGGTCGACGGCGGCGGTCTGTCGTCGTATCCGCATCCGTGGCTGATGCCGGATTTCTGGCAGACCCCGACCGTGTCGATGGGCCTGGGCCCGATCATGGCGATCTACCAGGCGCGTTTCTGGAAATACCTCGAACATCGCGACATGATGCCGAAGTCCGACCGCAAGGTCTGGTGCTTCATGGGCGACGGCGAAACCGACGAGCCCGAATCGCTGGGCGCGATCTCGCTGGCCGGACGCGAAAATCTGGACAACCTGATTTTTGTGATCAATTGCAATCTGCAGCGCCTTGACGGGCCCGTGCGCGGCAACGGCAAGATCATCCAGGAACTGGAAGGCGTGTTCCGCGGTGCCGGCTGGAACGTGATCAAGGTGGTGTGGGGTTCGTACTGGGATCCGCTGCTCGCGCGCGACACCAAGGGCCTGCTGCGCAAGCTCATGATGGAAACCGTCGACGGCGAATACCAGGCGTGCAAGGCGTTCGGCGGCGCGTATACGCGCGAGCATTTCTTCGGCAAATATCCCGAGCTCAAGGAAATGGTCGCCAACCTCAGCGACGAGGACATCTGGCGCCTGAATCGCGGCGGCCATGACCCGCACAAGGTCTATGCGGCTTATGCCGAGGCCGTGAGCAGCGCGAACGGGCGTCCGACCGTGATCCTGGCCAAGACGGTCAAGGGCTACGGCATGGGCGGCGCCGGCGAGTCGATGAACATCACCCATCAGCAGAAGAAGATGGACGACGACGCGATCCGCGCGTTCCGCGATCGCTTCAACATCCCGGTCGCCGACGACAAGCTCTCCGACGTGCCGTTCTACCATCCGGGCAAGGACTCGCCCGAAGTGCAGTACATGCTCGAGCGCCGTGCCGCGCTCGGCGGCTCGCTGCCGCAGCGCCGCCAGAAGAGCGAATCGCTGCCGACGCCGACGCTCGCCGCGCTGGAACAGATCACCAAGGGCAGCGGCGAGCGCGAGATCTCGACCACGATGGCTTTCGTGAGAGGGCTCAACCTGCTGCTGCGCGACAAGGCGATCGGTCCGCGCATCGTGCCCATCGTCGCCGACGAGGCGCGCACGTTCGGCATGGAAGGCATGTTCCGCCAGATCGGTATCTACGCGCCGTTCGGCCAGAAGTACAAGCCGCAGGATTCCGACCAGCTGCTGTACTACCGCGAAGACCAGGCCGGGCAGGTGCTGCAGGAAGGCATCACCGAAGCCGGCGCAACCTGCAGCTGGATCGCCGCGGCGACGAGCTACAGCACGAACGACCTGCCGATGCTGCCGGTCTTCATCTTCTACTCGATGTTCGGCATGCAGCGCGTCGGCGACCTGTGCTGGGCCGCCGGCGACATGCGCGCGCGCGGCTTCCTGATCGGCGGCACCGCCGGCCGCACCACGCTCAACGGCGAAGGGCTGCAGCACGAAGACGGCCACAGTCACCTGCTCGCGGGCTCGATCCCGAACTGCAAGGCCTACGATCCGACCTTCTCCTACGAGGTCGCCGTGATCCTGCAGGACGGCACGCGCCGCATGCTGACCGAGCAGGAAGACGTGTACTACTACATCACCGTGATGAACGAGAACTACACCCATCCCGACCTGCCCGCAGGTACCGAGGAGGGCATCATCAAGGGCATGTACCTGTTCAAGGACGGCGGCAAGCCGAAGAAGAACGCGCCGCACGTGCAACTGCTGGGTTCCGGCACGATCCTGCGCGAAGTCATTGCCGCGGCGGAGCTGCTGGAGAAGGACTTCGGCGTCAGCAGCGACATCTGGAGCTGCCCGAGCTTCACCGAGCTGCGCCGCGACGGCCACGACGCGGAGCGCTGGAACCGCCTGCATCCGGAAGACAAGCCGCGCAAGGCCTACGTGACGCAGTGCCTCGACGGCCGTGCCGGCCCGGCCATCGCCGCGACCGACTACGTTCGCCAGCACGCCGACTCGATCCGTGCGTTCCTGCCCGACGGCATGCGCTACACCGTGCTCGGCACCGACGGCTTCGGCCGCAGCGACACGCGCGCGAACCTGCGTCGCTTCTTCGAGGTCGACCGCTACTACATCGCCCAGGCAGCCATTGCCGCATTGGCGGCAGAAGGGAAAATGCACGCCAAGGACGTCGCGCGCGCGATCAAGGAATGGAAGATCGACGCGGACAAGGCGAATCCGACGACGGTGTGACGCGGCAGGGGCCGAATGAAAGCGATTTTCGGTTGTGCCGTCGGCCTCGCCTCGCTGGCCTGGGTCACCACGGCGGTGGCCGATGCCATCAACCAGCCGCGCAACCCACGCACCATCGGCGGCAAGGTGTATTTCACGGGAAGCGTGCCTTCGTCCGGACCTGGTCTGTACGTGACCGACACGGCGATGCAGACCGCGAGGCGTCTGTTCCGGGGCGAGCCGCCGCTCGTAGACACGGCCGTCGGCGAACTCGGCGCGCGCGTGCTCGTGGAGCGGTCCGACCAGCACGGACGCGGCACCCTCTGGTCGATCGATCCGGTCGGCGGCGGCCGCGAGCCGCTCGCCTCGCTGCCGTCGTCGGGTTTGCCGGATACGCCACGAACGCAACCACTGGGTACGGTTGGAGTGCGCAGCCTTTTCCTCGTTTCGGTGAATGGCTGGCAGCAGTTGTGGTCCAGCGACGACACGGCCGCCGGCACGCAATCCGTCCTCGATTACATCCACGCGGCTTGCGCGTTGCCGCAGCGCGGTGTCGTCGCCCGTCGGGCCGGTTCACGGTTCACGGTCTGGGGCAGCGACGGCACCGTTGCGGGCTCGACTCAGGCTTTCCCGACGACACAGGACACCTATCGCGTCTACGCCCGTCGCAGCGGCGCATTTTGTTACTTCGCTTTCGCACGCGGCACAGGCTGGGAGCTCTGGCGCAGCGACGGCACCGCCAACGGCAGTAACGTGCTCGCGCAGAGCACCGATGGCACGCCGCGCGGGCTCGCCGTCATCGGTTCCGTTGCCTACGTGATCGATGCAATACCGCAACGCGCCCGCCTTTGGCGTAGCGATGCGGCGCAGCCGGTGATCACGCACCACGGTGATTTCTTCGAGGATGCGCCGTTCGAGGCCGTCGGCACCCGGCTGGCGTATATAGCGCCGTATCTCTACGCAGGCCAGAGCTGGACGGGCCTGTTCGCCAGCGACGGCACGGCCGCGGGCACGCAGCAGGTCGGCAATCGTTTTACGTTCGGGCACATCTACTGCGCGATGGCGCTCGGCTTCCGGTTCGTCGCGGTGGACGTGCTGCGCGTGTGGAATGTCGACCCGACGACGGCGTTCTGGACGCCCTCGCCGGTGCCGGAGTACATGGCCTGTTCCGGTGCCGTCGTCAACGGCGTTGCGGTTGGCTCCGGGTTCGGTGCGACCGGCGAAGAGGCCTGGCGCAGCGATGGGTCTGAGGTAGGTACCCACGCGCTGCAGGACGCAACGGAGCGGATATTTGCGTCAGCGTTCCAGCGATAGGCGACGAACCGTTTGGAAGCTTCTGCTCGCCACGATGCCTGTGGGTAGAAGTGCGCGTCGCGCCGTGTTGGGTGCGGTCAGTGTAGTGAAGCAGCCGCGGTTCGCCGCCAGGATGCACAAGGAGGCGTGATGAAAATGCTGTTGCTGTCGCTGGTGGCATTCGCGCCTACCGGCTTGTTGAATCCGCTGCCGGGTGCGGCGCGCGTGTATGTGCGCGTAGATGTCGATGCGCAAGGCGCAATCGAGTCCGTGCGTTTCCGCGATGGTACGGGCGAGCGGCTGCAAGCGGTTCTGCGTGAACGCGTGCAGTCCTGGCGCTTCGATCCTGCGCTCGTCGACGGACGACCCGCTCCGGCGCAGACCACGATCACGATCGATCTGCGGGCCGGTGCCGATGGACAATCGATCGATATCGCGTCGGTCAGCGCCGGGCCCGCGCCGATCTTCATCGAGCCGCCACGTTATGCGCCGAATGGCCGCGCGGCGTTGCAGGGCAATGTCGTATTGCGTTGCCGGATAGCGGCGGACGGGCGTTGCCGCGACATCACTGTCGAAGACGCGACGGCACCGGCCAAACTTCAGAAAAGTGCGAAGTTCGCGCTCGCGAACTGGCGCTTCGAGACCGAAGTCGTCTCCGGTGTCGCCGTCACGCCCTGGGTGCTGATTCCGTTCTGCTTTTCGCAGCGTCCCGCCGACCAACCCGTGCCGGAATGCAAGGTTGGCCAGCAGCGGGCCATTGCCGGCAGCGAACCGCCGCGCCTGAAACTGCATGATCCACTCGCGCAGCGCTGAAGCGACGATCGACCTTTCGGTGAGGCGGTGACGGGCGGTGCGCGATTCGCTTCGTCGGTGCCAACAGCAGCCGCGCTGATCAATGACAGCACGAATGGGTCCGCCTCCGGTCAGGCACAGCTGCGACGTGCTTCCATCAGTCCGCTTTTCCGTTGATGCCTTCGTTCGCCAGCGCCGGAAAATCCTCGCGTGGCGGCAGGAATTTCGCCGCGACGGTATTTGCGGTCTTCGTCGTGGTCTGGTCGTGCGCGACGCTCGCGGCGCGCTGCACGGCCTTGTGCGGCGCGCGCCAGATCTGGTCGGTCGGATAGTACGAAGTGCCGTTGGTCCAACGCGGATGGCCGGCCTTCGCGGCGGCGGGAATCTCGCGCGTGCCCACGCGCGGCCCGGTGAACAGCGGTAGCCAGATGCCTTCCTTCGGGTCGCTCGCGATGCACAGGAAATAGTGCTGCGCCTTCACCGCGAGGTCGATGTCGCAGCTGCAGTGCGCGCCGTGATTGAGCAACTCGTCGGGATCCAGGCGCAAGACGAGACCGGGTACGTGGTTGTGGGCCATGAGAAGCCTTTCGAGCGAAACGGCCTGAACGATGACGGTTTGCGCAGGGTTAAGCAACTTGATGCAACGGTTCCGCTCGCTCGACAGCAGGTTTCGCCTCGAACGGTTACCCCGTCAGAATCGCGTCGCGCGGGCGATAGGCCGCACCGAGCGCGCGTAACGGGGCTGCTTTCCGCGGCGACATCGGTGGCAGCTTGATCATCGATCGCGCGGAAACGCATTGTTCAGTTCAACATCGTGGTGTGGCTTGTGCGCTGCCGGGCATTCGGCACGCGGATCGGGTTTCGCGAAGGCTGGTTGCCGATTTGGCGCCGGGCGGCGCGTCGTCGTTCGCCCAATTGCTTGGCGGTATCGGGGACACGCTGATCGGCTCCGCCGACGCCGGCAATCTTGGCTCAGGCACGACAAATGTGCGGCGTCAGGCCTATGCCGTGAATCGGCATGATGGCACCAGGGTGCAGCTGACACAGTTTCCGGTGGGCCAGCACCTGGTCCCGGAACGGCTGTCACGCGAAACGGAATTCCCCGGACACGTCGTCATGCGTCACAACGACGGCATGCTGCGGGCAACTGACGGCACGCTGAGCGAAACGCAGCGGCTCAACGCACCGGGCGGCCCAGGCCACGCCGGCGCGGGCGCGGTCTGCGCGCTCCCGGCGCCGTATCGTGTTCCAGCGCAACACGACGAATTCGATGCAGCTGTGGATCAGCAACGGCCGCGTGTCGGGCACTTTCGGCCGCGCGTTCGAGTAGCGCCTCGCGTATCGTGTCGTGGTCGTTGATTCGACTGTTACCGGCGGACGGGATCCCTCCGACGGATACCGCAAGCCGCCTTCGGCGGTCACCATACGCGGCGGATGGCCGCTGCAGGCTCCTTGCGCAGCCCGTTGTTGCGGCCGGGAGATCGCGAATGTGCTGCCATACCGCCCGACAGGAGTGAGTCAGTGAAGATTGCGAAAACGCTCGCGGCCGCAACCGTGTTGGCCGCAGCGCCGGTGTTAGCCGGGCCCGTGCGGACGACACTGGTCACCGATGCGAATACGACGCCCGTAGTGGCCGATTCGAACCCGAGCGGTTTCTACACTTATGCTGACCGGCTTTACTTCACTGCCTGGCGCGCGGATGTCGGACGGCAGCTGTTCGCGAGCGACGGCACGTCGCCGCAAGAGGCACTGGTCTACGACTTCACCGCGCTCGGAAACCTTTCGAACCCGTACGTGCTCGGGCGTATCGGCGACAGGCTCATCGTTTCGACTCAGGACGTAGCGCTCGATGTTGCCACAGCCTATCGGCACGTCGTGGTCGCGCTCGATCTCGCCACCTTGCAGGCCGTGCGGCTCGCGGAATTCGACCCGCAGCAGAATTTCTACACCTGGCGCATCGACCGCGTGGCCGAAGTGCCCGGCCACGTGCTGTTCACCGATCTCGTTGACGGCACCGTCTGGAGCACCGACGGCACGGCCGCGGGCACGCAGCAGCGTTACGCGCCGTCGCCGCTCGACAATGCCGTCAGCTCGGCCAGCGCCTGCGCGCTGGAGGGCCATGTCGTATTCGCCGGCCGCAATGGTCCTTCGCGCGAAATCTGGACCAGCGACGGCACCGCAGTCGGCACGCGCGCCGTGGCGATGATTGCCGAGAGCGGCTTTCCGGCGTCCGCGATACGCGCCGGCGCGTACTGCCATTTCCTGATGGCGCGTAGTCAGGGCTGGGCGCTGTGGCGCAGCGACGGTACCGTGGCAGGCACGCAGTTGTCCGTCAGCGCCGATAGTTACGAAATCGGTCCGGTCATGGCGATCGGCGATGTCGCCTTCGTGCTCGCCAACGATGACGATGGCGTGCGGCTGTACCGCAGCGACCAAGCCACGCCGGCTATCGAACTCGACGGCATGGCGATGGGTGATCTCGCTGGCACCGGCAGCCGGCTCGCGTTCACGCGGCGCGAGTCATTCGGCGGTCCGGTCGTCATGACCGTCAGCGACGGCACGCCGGCCGGCACACGCTCGGCAACGCTCGGTGGCGTGCCACTGCTGCTGCCGGACGGCGGCAATACGGTGGCTGCCGGTGGACGCTTCTACATACGCAGCGGCGGAACGCTGTATGCGGTCGATCCGCTGACCGCTGCGGCGGTGAACCTCGGCGCGCAGCCGGCGTTCGGCAACCGCTGGGACATCGCCTCGCTCGGTCCGCTCGCGTTCGATGCGGCCGACGACGGCATCGCTGGCAATGAACCCTGGCGCAGCGACGGCACGGCCGCAGGCACACGGCGGTTGCACGATATCGCGCGGCTCACAGCCGACGGCGTCAGCGTGTCCGGCGACGACGCCCTCGTGCGCGACGGCACCGTCTTCTTCGTCAATCGCGTCTATTCGCCGGGTGGATCGAACGCGCAACTCTGGCGCACCGACGGCACGGCGCCCGGTACGCGTGCGCTGCCGCATGCCGCCGGCAGCGGCACAGTCCGCATCGCGGCCTTCGGCGACGGCCTCGTGTTCACGAGCATGCGGCCGACGGATGCGTGGGCGAGTCTGTATCAGGCCGACCTCGAACTCTCCGGCGCGCACCTGCTCTGGGAACCGCTGTACGGCTACGGCGTTGCCACGACGGCCGACGCCGGTGCCGCGGTGTTCCATTGCGACACGCCGAGGTCGACGGGCAATCTCTGCGGACTGCGCAGCACCGACCTGCAGGCCGGCGTGCTCGCGCCCGGCGGCGCCGCCAGCGACCGGCACGGCGTGATCGGCGCAGTCGGCAACAGCGTACTGGTCGTGCACCGCAGCCGGCTCTGGCGCAGTGACGGCACGCTGCCCGGCACCTTCGTCGTGGCACCGGATCTGCCGATCACCGACCTGCGTGCGGACCCCTCCGCACCGGTCGTCGGCGGCGCGCTGCTGTTCACCGCCTGCCTTGGCGCCAACGGCAGCGACTGCGGCCTGCATCGCTCCGACGGCACCGCGTCGGGCACACAGCGTCTGGCCGCGCCGCCGGATCAGATCATCGCGTTCGCGCCGTTGGGCAACCGGCAGGCGTTCATCACCTACGTCGGTGATCTCTGGATCACCGACGGCAGCGTCGCCGGCACGCGGCAGATCGCGAGCGGTCTCGGCTCGACGCGCTACGGCATGGCGTCGAGTGGCACGCATCTGCATCTGGTCGTGACGCGCTATGACCCGCTGCGCTACGAATACGTCGTCAGCGATGGTACGCCGGCAGGTACGCGCACCCTGCCGTCTCCGCCCGGACTGGCGCCGCGCCATGGCCGCCCGCTGGTGCTTGATGCGGACACCGTGGTGTTCGTCTGCAGCGGGTCCGAGACCGGCGAAGAACTGTGTCGCATGGACGGCAGCGGCAACGACTGGACACTCGCCGCCGACGTCGCGCCGGGGCGCGGTTCGTCGGTGCCGACACTGCTGACGACCGTCGGCCGCGTCGGCTATTTCAGCGCTGACGACGGTACGCACGGCGCCGAGCTCTGGCGCGTCGAACCATTCGTCGACGCGCTGTTCGCGGCCGGTTTCGAATAGGAGCGTCCGCGAGCCATCGCTACCTCAAGGGTCCTCGACCGCGGGGGCGAGCACAGGCCAGTTCAATCCGCGCGTACCCGGTCGGCCCTGACGCGGTGCGGGTGCGCGGCCACCCCACGGCAAGCCACAGGCCTCGCCGCCGATTTCCTCGTCCGGCTCGACGGGTACAGGCGATGTTCTGCGCTTAGTGCCGCTGGCCGGCGGGAAGATCTGGGCCGTCGATGCCAGTGCGACGGCGTGCGCCCCGTTCGCGATTTTTTCCGGGACCGGATTCCTCGCTGATGCGTCCGCTCGGCAGCACCGTGGCTGCAGCGTATTTCGCTGCCGACGACGGCTGTCACGGCATCGAGCTGTGGCGCGTGCAGGGCAGGGGCGATGTGCTGTTTGCGGACGGGTTCGATGAGTGCCGGTTCGGGAACGTGTGGGTTGGCACCCAGGGCGGAGCAGTGTCTTCGAGGTAACCAGCCGGCTCTACCGCTGTGGCCCGCGATACATGCGCGGTAGTATCCACGGGATCCTGCTACCTCAAGGGCAAGCCGCGTGCGATGTTCCGGATCTGGCGCCGTGCTGGCGCTCGTCTTCGCGGCGGCGCTGTCGCCGCTGCCCGCGTCCGCCGGAAGCGACCTGATCGAATTCGAGCCCGTCGTCACGGGCCTGGATCGGCTGACCACGATCGTCTCGACACCGTTGTATCCGGATACGCTCTGGATCGCCGAGCAACCCGGCCGCGTGCGCCTCGTCGAGAATGGCGTACTGCGCGCGCTGCCGTTCCTCGACATCACGGATCGCACGCGTTCGAGCGGCTTCGAGCAGGGGCTGACCGGCTTCGCGTTGTCGCCGGCGTTTCCGGCCAATCCTTACGTCTACGTGCACTACATCCGGCTCGATAGCGCCTCACGCATCGCGCGCTTCCGCCTGTTGCCCGGACCGCTGCTTGCGGCCGATCCGGCCTCGGAGACCGAACTGCTGACCCTGCCGCAGCCGCATCCCACCCACAACTGCAACGAAGTGCGCTTCGGTCCCGACGGCTATCTCTACATCGGTTGCGGCGACGGCGGACCGCCGTTCACGCCGGTGCACGATCCGCAGTCGCTGGCAGAGTTGTACGGAAAAATACTTCGCATCGATGTCAACAATATTCCTGTAGGCCAACCCTACGGCATTCCGGCGGACAACCCTTTTCTCGGCACGCCCGGTGCGCGGCCCGAGATCTGGGCACTCGGCCTGCGCAACCCCTACCGCTTCAGCTTCGACAGCCTGACCGGCGACCTGTGGCTTGGCGACGTCGGCCAGTCGCTCTGGGAAGAAGTCGACCATGTACCCGCCGGCACCATGAGCGGCGTGAACTTCGGCTGGAACCGCATGGAAGGTTCCCATTGCTATCCGAACCCGGGTTGCGACATGGCCGGGTTCTGGCAGCCCGTCATCGAATACGACCACAACCAGGGCTGCGCCGTCGTCGGCGGTCTGCGCATACGCAACGCGTTTTGCGCGAACCTCGAAGGCCGCTACGTCTACGCCGACTTCTGCAACAACGACGTCTATACGGCCGACAGCAGCGACGGCCTCGCCTGGACCAGCACCGCACTCGGCCATTCGCCGAAACCGCCGACCGGCTTCGGCGTCAGCGCGAACGGCCAGCTCTACATGGGCACCTACGGCGTCGGCGATGCGGTGCTCTATCGACTCGCGCTCATCGATTCGATCTTCGAGGATGGTTTCGGCGACTAGCGCGTGTGTCGAAAACCACTGTGCGTCGACGCGGCGTTCGTCGACGTCCGTACCCCTCATCGCCGCCGCGGAAAATACCGCGGCAGATCGACTTCATTCTTCTCCAACTGTGCCAGCGCACGTTCGATGCGTTCGCGATCGCCCGCATCAGTCGCTTTCGCGACGAGGTCATTGAGTATCGTCGTGTACGCCACCTTCATCGCCTCCGCTGCGGGCACGGCCACGTCGGGCTTCACGCCGACGTGTTCCCAGTTCGTCTTCGTGATCGGATTGATCGCCTTGCCCGTCGGGATGAACGCGACGAGGCCGTGTCCGAGCGCGACCATGTCGCCCGGATTCGCGCCGCCGCCCGTCGTTTCGCCAACCAGCGTCGCGCGCTTCTGCGTCTGCAGGTCATAGGCGGCTTCCTCGCCGCCGGAGAACGTGTCGCCCGAGGTCAGTACATAGATCGGCTTCGTATAGCGGACCGTCACTGCGGAATTCGTCCAGAACTCGCGCGTGCGGTTTTCCTGTCGGTAGTAGATGTCGTTGAGATGGCGGTCGTCGTCGACGCCGAAGAAATGGCTCAGCAGATACGCGACGCTCTCGGGCTGGCCGCCGCCGTTGCGGCGCAGATCGAGCACCAGCGCATCCGTGCCGCTCAGCAGCGACATCGCCTGTGTATACGCCTGGCCGACGTAGGCGAGCTCAGCGAAGCCGCGCACCTCGAGATAACCGACGTTGCCCGGCAACCGCTGTACGCGCTCGATGCCGAAACCCATCCGCGCGATCTCCTCACGATACGCGGCAACCTCCTCACGCGTGGGCAGCACCGGCTTGCCTTCCGGCCGCGGCGTGAAGCCGGGCTCGAATGACACGCGGAAGTGCTTGTCCTTGCCGATCTCGACGAGGTCTCTGGTCAGCGCCTCGGCCAGCGCGTCCGTCGTCGTCGCGGCGTCGTAGCCGTGTTTCGCCTGTTTCGCGGCGGTCGCTTTCGCAATCCGTTCGGCCATCTCCGGAAACACGTAGCGCGTCTTGAGCCGTTCGCCCAGCGTGGCGATGACGGCCGCGCGCGCGTTTGCATCGATGGTTGCGGATTTCCCGGCGGGTCGCTGCGCGAACGCAGGCATCGTTGCAACCAGGCAGAGCAGGGCAGTGGAAAACGCGGTAGCCATTCGCATTGCGATCCTCGTCAGACAGTGTGGATGATGAGCGCGCGCCTGAATGCGGCCGTCGTGGCCGTACGAGTCGCTTGTTCGATTCCAGATGCGCGTCTTCCGCGAAAGGTCGCAAACGGAACCCCTGTCCAACGACACGCTAGTGTCCACGTGCGCGATTGCGCACAATCGCGCGATGCGAAGCCGCCCGAAACCTGACGACGCGATTGCTGCGGCATGAGGCCGGAACGCCGGCTGCCGCTGATCATTGCCTGCGCGCTGTTCATCGAGAACATGGATTCCACCGCGATCGCGACGGCGCTGCCGTCGATCGCGGCGGACTTCAATATCTCGCCGATCGCCTTGAAGCTCGCTTTGACGACCTATCTCGTCGCACTGGCCGTGTTCATTCCGATCAGCGGCTGGTTCGCCGACCGCGTCGGTTCGCGCACGACGTTCATGCTCGCGATCGGCGTATTCCTCGTCGGCTCGATCGGTTGCGCGGCGAGTACGTCGCTGCCTACGCTCGTCGCCGCGCGCTTCGTGCAGGGCATGGGCGGCGCGCTGATGGTGCCGGTCGGCCGGCTCGTGCTGCTGCGCACGGTGCCCAAGAGCGAGCTCGTCGTCGCGCTGAGCTGGCTGACGATTCCGGCGCTGGTCGGGCCGATGCTCGGGCCACCGCTCGGCGGCTTCATCGTCACGTGGTTCGACTGGCGCTGGATTTTCCTGATCAACCTGCCGATGGGTGTGCTCGGCATCTGGCTCGCCTGGCGTCATGTGCCGAACCTGCGCGAGCCACCGGGGCCGCTCGACGGCCGTGGCTTCGCGCTGTCGGGCATTGGGCTTGCGCTCGCGCTGTTTGGCTTCTCGACGGTGGGTCAGCAGCTTGTGCCGCTGTGGGCGGCGCTGGGTTGCCTGAGCCTGGGTCTGGCGATGCTCGCCGCCTATGTGAGGCACGCGCGACGTCATCCGCAGCCGCTGCTGGATCTCGCACTGTTCCGCCTGCCGACGTTCCGCGCCGGCGTGATCGGCGGTTCGCTGTTCCGCATCGGTGTCGGCGCGACGCCGTTCCTGCTGCCGCTGATGCTGCAGCTCGGCTTTGGCCTGAATCCGCTGCAGTCGGGCCTGATCACTTTCGTCTCGGCAGCCGGCGCGATGTTCATGAAGACGCTCGCGGCTCGCATCCTGCGCCGCTTCGGATTCCGCCGCGTGCTGGTGTTCAACGCGCTGATCGCCTCGGCACTGCTCGCGGGCTACGGCCTGTTCCGCGCGGACACACCGCACCTGTTCATTTCGGGCGTGCTGCTGGTCGCGGGCTGTTTCCGCTCGCTGCAGTTCACCAGCCTGAATGCGATCAGCTACGCCGAAGTGCAGCCGGCGCAGATGGGCCAGGCGAGCAGCCTCGCCGGCATGATGCAGCAGCTGTCGCTCAGCCTCGGCGTCGCGATCGGTGGCTACGCGCTGCAGCTCGCGGCGCGGATCAGCGGACAGCCGGAGACCGCGTCGGCGAACTTTGCTGTCGCGTTCGCCGTGGTCGGCCTGTGCTCGGCGCTGTCGGTCTGGTCGATGTGGCGCCTGCCGGCCGATGCGGGACAGGAAATGGCCGGCAATGCCAAGCCGGGCGGCGAGATCGCCGAACCCAAGGTCGCGCAGCGGCCGGCAACGTAGCCCGCTGCTGCCTGCGGCAATGGGGTGCACGCTGTCGGATCGGCCGACCAAGGTCGCGGCATATGCCGCATACAGCGGCGCAGTCACGTTTTAGACTGCACGACCCATCGATGGCGAGAACCGCTTGGACCCCACCTACCGCCGCGGCCTGATCTACGCGCTCGCGGCCTTCGTGCTCTGGGGCGTGGCGCCGGCGTACTTCAAGCTGATCCAGCAGGTGCCGCCGGACGAGATCATCGCGCACCGCATCGTCTGGTCGAGCGTCCTCATGGTGCTGGTACTGGTGCTCAGCCGGCGGTTCGTCGGCTGGCGCTGGCTTCGCGAGCATCCGCGCGTCGTGGCGACCCTCGCGCTGACCGCGCTGCTGATCAGCACCAACTGGCTGACCTTCGTCTATGCGGTCAACAGCGGCCGCATGCTCGACGCGAGCCTGGGCTACTACATCAATCCGCTGATCAACGTGCTGCTGGCTGTGCTGTTCCTCGGCGAGCGCCTGCGGCCGCTGCAGATTGCCGCGGTCGCACTGGCCTTCCTCGGTGTGGCCTGGCAGGTCGTGCAGGTTGGCTATCTGCCTTGGATTTCGCTGGTGCTCGCCGTGAGCTTCGGCTTCTACGGCTTGCTGCGCCGACAGGTCGCGCTCGATGCGCTCAACGGCCTGGGGGTGGAAACCGCGCTGGTCGCGCCGCTGGCGCTGATCTATTTCGTACAGTTGTGGAGCCAGGGAACGGCGCAGTTCGGTCATGTGTCGCTGTCGCTCGACGCGCTGCTGATCGCCGCTGGCGTGGTCACGACGATTCCGCTCGCGCTGTATGCCGCGGGTGCGCAGCGCTTGCCGTATACGACCATCGGCTTCCTGCAGTACATCAGCCCGTCGCTCGGCATGGTGCTGGCGGTCGCGTTCTACGGCGAGCACTTCGGCACGGCGCGCGCGATCACCTTCGGCCTGATCTGGCTGGGTCTTGCGCTGTTCAGCTGGGATGCGTTGCTTGCGCGGCGCGCGGCGCCGGTGCCGCTGCCGCCGGAATGACAGCTCGATTCAGGCCGATACGCGCCGGCGCACTGCGTCCATGTCGCGCACCGGACGCACTTCGATGCTGCCGGTACG
This sequence comes from Tahibacter sp., assembly GCF_032229445.1. Classification (NCBI taxonomy): domain Bacteria; kingdom Pseudomonadati; phylum Pseudomonadota; class Gammaproteobacteria; order Lysobacterales; family Rhodanobacteraceae; genus Tahibacter; species Tahibacter sp. The sequence goes on along the minus strand of NZ_JAVTWC010000059.1, from coordinate 45,950 downwards.
GGTCCACGGAAATTCCGACGCGATGCGTACGGCTTCGTCGAGGTCGGCCGCTTCGATGAGGTTGAACCCGGCGAGCATTTCCTTGGTTTCGGCGAACGGCCCGTCGACGACGCTGACCTTGTCGCTGCGCTGGCGCAGCGAGCGCGCCGCTGGCGCGGGCTCGAGCTGCTGCGAGTCGAGTATCGTGCCGGCGGCGCGCAATTCGTCGGCGTGCTGCAGGCATTCGCGCATGAGGCGGTCGAATTCGCCGGGCGCCAGCGCGTTGATGAGATTCTCGTCGGTATAGATCAGCAGCATGAATTTCATGGCGGCGTCGGCTCCGGGGCGACAGGCGAAAGTACCGACGATAAGCCGCGGTGCGAGGGCGTGCCAGTGCGGGTGTTGCGCCAGTGACGCGCTGGACACCGCGCTGCCGAGGCGCGCCGCTGCTGCATGGGCCTCAGCATCGACGGCACCGCATCTGAGTGCACGGCGGCTCAGCGCACGGCCGCGAAGCTCAATGCATCGTCGCGCCAGCGTGGTGTCGCGCGGATCCGCGGCAGCACCTCGTCGACCTCGTCGACGAGCGACCACAGGTCGATATGTTCGGGATTCATGAAGCGCTCGGCCACGACATTGCGCAGGAAGCCCTGCAGCGGATCGTAGAAACCGCGCGTGTTGAGCAGCACGATCGGATTGAAGTACAGCGCGAGGCGCTTGAGTGTGATTGCCTCGAACAGCTCTTCCAGCGTGCCGCTGCCGCCGGGCATGGCGATCACCGCGTCGGAGTGGGTCAGCAGGCGATGCTTGCGTTCGCGCATGTCTTCGACGATTTCGAGGTTCGCCACGCCGGGGTGCTGCCATTCCACGTCGATCATGAAGCGCGGAATGATGCCGACGACGGCGCCGCCGCGGGACAGCGCGCCATCGGCGAGCGCGCCCATGAGGCCGCTGCCGCCGCCGCCGTAGACGACGGTCGCCCCGGCATCGGCCAGCGTGGCGCCGAGCCGATAGGCGGTCTCGCGGTAGACGGGATCGACGCGCTCGCTGGAAGCGCAGTAGACGCAGATGCGCATGACGGAAAGGCCCAGGCGGAAAACCCGCAATTCTACCGCCGCGTCCGCCGGGCGGGGCCAATGCCGCATCGGGATAACCGCCATGGCGCGCCGCGTACGGGGCGGCGGCCTGGGTTGCTACATCACGCGCGCGCTGCCCGCGATCACGATGGCGCCCGGAAATTCGTGCGCGGCGCCGGCGGGATCGGCGAGGCACAGGCTGTGCCGGTCCAGCGCACCGATGGCGTCGGATCCGGCGCCGAGGCGTCGCACTTCGACCAGCACGCGTACCAGACGCGCGAAGCGCGCGGCCAGGTTGCGGTAGAACTCCGCCCAGGCCGTGCGCGCCGCGGCGGCGAGGTCGGCGTAGGCCTGGCTGCCGAGCGACAGAAAATAGTCCAGCCCGACGAGGCGCCGCTGCGCCTGCTGCGGATACAGGCCGGCAATCAGCAGGCAGCGGTCGCCGACGTCGCGCAGTTGCTGCTGGCGCGGCGTGCGTGACGCATTCAATGCCTGCAGGTAGTCGAGCGCGAAGACATGGCCGGCCAGTCCCGCGTCGCGCAGATGGCGCATGAGCAGAAACACGAGATAGCTCTCGGTATCGCTGTCCAGCGGCGCGGCGCCGTTGCTCCCGGCCTCGCGCACGAGTTCGTGCCACAGGGCCGTGGCGGCAGTGTCGGTCAGGATTCGGCTCATGGGGCTGCGCTCCGCGTCGGACGACTTCCGGTGCAGACACACCAGCAAGGTCCACGCCACACAGGCGTCGCCGCGAAGACCGCGGCGGGAAACGCGCGCGCGTGTCCCGCCCGGTCATGCGTTATTGGAAGCCGTTCGCGAAAATCCGGTCGGTGCAGGCGAAGACCTGGGCCGGATCGACGACGACGTTGAACTGCGTGCCGACGCTCAGCGTCGTGTAGCTGAAGATGCGCCAGCGGCCGTTGCCGCTGCCGTAGTACACGTCGAAATTGCGCGGCACGCTGCTGCCGTTGTGCAGGCGCGACACGTGCAGGCGCGCACACGGCACGTCGTTGAGCAGCGGATGATCGAGCTCGATGGAACTGCTGGCGCTCGTCGCGGTGACGCGGAATGCGTTCGGACTGGCTTCCTGCGCATAGAGATTGAAGCCGGCGTCGAGCGGCATGCCGCCGCCGGCGGCCTGATCGATATTGACGATCTGCCAGCGGCCCGACGTGCCCGGTACGTACTGCAGGCCGATCGGATGCGCGTTGTAGACGCCGCTGCCGGCGCTCCAGTTCTGCGTGGCGAGGATGATCCGTTCCGGCAGATTGTTGACCGAGCTGTCGTCCAGCTGTGTGCTGAAGCCCGCGCTGTTGGCGGCGCTGCTGACGTGGCGGAACGAGCCGCCGCCGGACGCGGGCACGAAGGTGTTGTAGGCGGCGCCGAGCGGCACGGCCGTGGTCTGGTCCTCGTGGAACAGGCGCCACTTGCTGCTGAAGTAATAGATGCCGAAAGTGTTGTCGTTGGGTACGCCCGAACCGCTGCCGCTCCAGTTCGGTGTGGCGACGGGATTGGCGTCGCTCTGGCCGTCGAGCAGCGCGTTGTCGATCCGCGTGATGTAGCCGCTCGTGGTGTTGGCTGCGGTCGCGACGTGCAGTAGCTCGCGGTCGCCGTATTCGTATGCACCAATGTCGGCCTGGCCGGAACTGCCGCCCTTGAGCCGGCGCAGGCCGTCGGCGTCGTTGGTCGGCAGGCTGTTGAAGATGATTCCCAGCCCGAGCGTGGCGGTGTCTGCCGCATTGATCGCCGGCGAATCCGCGCGCAGGCGCGGTGCGGTCAGCGCGACGAGGTTTGCGTTGGCGGTGATCGTATTCGGGCCCGGCGCGGTGAAGTTCGAGTTGACGTTGAGCAGGTTGTAGTCGTTGCTGAGGCCCGCGGTGAGCCCGCTCGTGAACGCCAGCCCGCGGTCGCCGACCACGAGGTTGTTCTTGACGATACCGTCGATGGCGGCGCCAGCGCCGCCGCCGGACCACTGGTTGGCGTTGATGCCGAAGCTGCAGCGCGTGACCGTGTTGTTCACGGCCTGCGCACTGATACGGCCGTTGCCGGCGGTGAAGCCGATGCCGCTGCCACTCGTGCCACCGCCACTGGTGTTGTCCGCGCAAACGACGACGTTGCTGTAGACGCGTGCGTCGAAATCGCTGGCCGTAGACGAGAAGAGCCCTTCGGAGACGAACAGGCCGGCGCGGAAGAAGCCACCGCGCACGGTGTTGCCATGCAGTTTCACGGTGCCGCTGCCGCCGGCGATCGTGTCGACGAAGATGCCGGCACCGTCGACTGCACTGGCCGACCGGCTGCGCACGTCGTTGTAGTAGGCGCTGGCATTCAGCGTGCCGCCGCCGTTGACGAGCTCGATCAGGCCGGCATTGAGATTGCGCGGCAGGCCCGATACGCGGTTGCTGTACAGACGCGCCTGCACCGTGTTGCCGCTGCGGCCTTCGACGCGCAGGTAGGTCGGCGCGGTGCTGGTCTGTTCGAGCACGAGGCCGGAGAAATCGAAGGTGGCCGTGCCGGTGCCCAGATAGGTCGCGCTGACGTAGGCGTTGGTCAGGCGCAAGCCGCGCAGGGTCACGCTCTGGTTGCCGAGGATCGGGGCCGAGCTGACCGTGATCCAGTTGCCCGGGGCCAGGCTGGGCCGGCGGCCGTCGGCGGCGACGACAGACAGGCTGCGGTTATACAGATTCAGGCTTTCGGCGATGCTGGCATTGGTGTCGATACTGACCACGTTGCCATCGGGCGTGGCATCGATGCAGGCCTGCAAGGTGGTATTGCACGGCGCGACGCCGGGCCAGACGGAAACGGTCACACCGGCCTGGGCGGCGGGAATCAACAGCAGGTACGACGAAAGGCCCGTGAGCAGGGCGAGCGAGCGGAAGCGGAACATGGTGCGACTCCGTGACAGGGTGTCCGGAGAAGCGCAGTTCGATCGACCTGCAGGACAGCGCCGTCGCGCGGCAGCGTCTGAACGACGGCGCCGTCGGTGCGTTGTCGCGCAACGTGGATAGGCCTGCGGCGCTGAAATTCAGCGCGACAGCGCGGCCTGCTCGGCGCGCAGTCGGCGCGGCAGATACGGCAGCCGCGCAATCGTGGCGCGGGCTGCGGAGGTCGCCTCGGCGGAACGCGCCGCGGACGCGCAGCGCGCGATCAGCAACTGTGCGCTGGCCAGATCGGGCAACAGGGCGGGGCCGCCCTTGGCGAGACTCTCTGCCGCGGAATCCAGACCCGGCAGTACCACCGTGCACGCGCCGGTTGCCACCCCTGTGCGCAGCTTGACGAGCTCCAGCCGTGCACGTCGCGGATGGCCGGCGGGCAGGCTGTCGCCGAGCGCGGCCATCACGGTCTCGATCTCGCGAGTGGCCGCGCCGCTGTCGCCGCTCGCGAGCAGCGCATCGGCGTAGGCCGCGCGCGATTGCAGCGTGTCGGCATGGGCGCTGCCGAGCGCCGCCTCCAGCAGGGCGATCGCACCGCGATAATTCGCGAGTGCCGCGGCACTGTCACCGTGTTCGTACTGTGCGGCGGCAAGACCGACGAGTGCCACGCCGACGAGATAGTGCTTCTCTCCGAGCGCAGCGCGGGCAATCGCGAGGCTCTCCTCGCTGTGCCCAAGTGCGTCGTCGATCCGGCCGAACGAGCGCTCGAATCCGCTGAGACTGCTGAGCATGGTGGCGACCGTCGGATGCCTTTCTCCCTGGCTGCGGCGCGCCGTTGCGAGCGCCTCCCGCAGTCGCGCGATCGCGCCGTCGCCGTCGCCGCGCGCCCACGCCAGCATGGCGAGCGAGTTGAGGCTGCTCGCGACATCGGGATGGTCCGGGCCAAGGCTCTCGCGCTGGATCTGCAGCGCCCGCTCGTACAGAGTGCCAGCGGAAGCGGCGTCGCCGAGGCGCTGCCTGGCCACCGCCAGGTTGAACACGGTCTGGGCGTAGTCCGGATGATTTTCGCCGAGTAGTTCGCGCCGCGTCGCCGCGGCAGTCTCAAGCAACGTCGCGGCCTCGTCGGCGGCACCGCGCTGCAGCAGGATCACGGCCAGGTCGTGCTCTACGCGTGCGCTCTGCGTGTGTCGCGTGCCCTGCGCGGAAAGCGATAGCTGCAGCGCTTCGCGCAGGCTGTGTTCGGCGCCGGCGATATCGCCGGCACGGAACTGCACGGGCCCTAGCGCGGCGAGATCGCGCAGCCGCGTCGCCGCGCCGTGCGGTTCGCGCGTATCGGCCAGCGCCGCATCCAGCGCCAGCCGCGCGGCGGCGGGCTGGCCTTGCTCGACCAGCACTTCGGCCAGGCGCAGGCGCGCCTCGTCGTGCAGCGGCGAAGCTTTGGCGTCGTCGAGCACATGCTGCAGATCGCTCTGCCCCCCTTCGCGGTGGCCCGGCGGGAGCCGCCCCCGCGCCCCCTCGCCCCGCGCCGCCGGGGCGGGCCCCCCCGCCCCGGGGGCGCCGCCCGCGTCGGCGAGCACAGCGGCACGATCCAGCGCGCCGAGCTGACGATGCGCACCGGCCAGCGCCGTGGTGAGTTCGGCGCGCAGCTCCGGATGTGTGGCCAGCGTTTCGCCGAGCCGCGTTTCGCCGCGTTCGATCAGCTCGCGCGCGCTGACACGGCGGCCCTTGCTCTCGTCCGGGCTGACTCCGGCAAACAGCGCGAGCACGAAATCCTTGACCGCCTCGGCGCGCTGCGCCTGCGCGATGGCATCCGCTGCGGCGGAGTTCGCGCGCTGCGACTCGCGCCAGGTCGCTGCGACGCCCGCAACTGCGGTCGCGAGCACGAGTACGGCCGCGGCCACGCCGGCGCGATGCCGCAAAAGGAACTTGTTCAGGCGATGACCGACACTGGCGCGACGTGCGGCGATCGGGCGACGCTGCAGGTGCGCCTGCAGGTCGGCCGCGAGGGCGGCGACGCTGGCGTAGCGCCGCTGCGGCTCGGGCGCGAGCGCGGTCGCGACGATGAGATCGAGGTCGCCGCGCAACTGCTGCACGAGCTGCCGTGGCGAGGCTGAGCGCGCCGCGGCCGCGTCGTCCGGTGTGACGAGCTGCGAGAGGTGGCGGGGTGCCGCATTGCGCACGCCGGGCCGCTGTCCGCTGAGCAGTTCATGCAGCAGCACGCCGAGCGCGTACACGTCGGTCGCGGTCGTGATGCTGCCGCCGCTGAACTGTTCCGGTGCCGCATAGGCCGGCGTCAGGCGGCGCAGGCCGGTGCGCGTGTCGTCCTCGCGCTCGGAGTCGTCGAGCAGCTTGGCGATGCCGAAATCGAGCAGGCGCGGCCGTCCGTCGGCATCGACGAGGATATTGGCCGGCTTGATGTCGCGGTGCACGATCAGCGCGCGGTGCGCCGCCTCGACCGCGTCGCAGACGTCGAGGAACAGGCGCAGGCGCGGCTCGATGCCCAGGCGGCGCGCGTCGCACCAGCGCACGATGTTGTCGCCTTCGATGAATTCCAGCGCGAACCACGGCACGCCCTCGGGCGTGAAGCCGCCGTCGATCAGGCGCGCGATGGCCGGATGTTCGAGCCGCGCAAGAATCCGCCGCTCGCGTCGGAAGCGCGCCTGTTCGACCGGGTCGCGCAGACCGACGCGCAGCAGCTTCAGCGCGACGCGCTGCACGTAGCCGTCGACCTCGCGTTCGGCGCGATACACGCTGCCGCTGCCGCCCTCGCCGACCAGATCGAGCACGCGGTAGGCGCCGATCTGCAGCGGTACCGGGTGCTCGCCCGCGCCGATCAGCGATTCGGCATAGTCGGCGCTGGCGCGGTCGAGAAAGCCGGGCCGCGCCTCGCGCGCGAGCAGGTCGCGCAGCAGCGTGCGTAGTTCGTCGTCGCGGATGTCGCTGGCGAGAAACGCTTCGCGCTGCCCGGGCGGCAGGTCGAGCAGGCGGTCGAGCAGCGGCGCGAGCTCCGTCCAGCGCGCCGCGATCGCGCCGGACGTGCCGGCATGACTCACGCCGGCATGTCCAGAGCGTGGTGCAGGAACAGGCGCGCCTTGTTCCAGTCGCGCACCACGCTGCGCGTGGTGATGCCGAGCACGGCGGCGACTTCTTCCACCGAGAGTCCGGCGAAGAAACGCAGCTCGACGACCTTGGCAAGGCGCTGGTCGAGCGCGCCGAGATCGGCGAGCGCGGCATCGAGCGCGACCATTTCGCCGGCGATGCATTCGATCGGGATGTCGGCCGACTGCCAGTCCAGCGCGATCTGGCCGCCACCACGTTTCTGCGCCGAGCGGCGCCGCGCGTGATCGACGAGGATGTGACGCATGGCCGTCGCGGCGTAGCCGAGGAAATGCGCGCGGTCCTGCCAGACCGCGTCGCGCTGGTTGACGAGACTCAGGTAGGCCTCGTGCACGAGCGCGGTGGTGCTCAGGGTGTGATGGTGCTGGCCCGAGAGATAGCGATGGGCGAGCTGGCGCAGGCGTTCATAGACCTGCGGCAGCAGGTGATCGACGGCGCGTTCATCGCCGCTGCGGGCCTGCGCGAGCAAGGCGGTTATATCAGTGGTGACTAGCATGGCGTCGGCATGTTAGCGCGCCACCGCCGCGCGAGGCGTCGCGCAGGTCGCAGCGACGGCGGACCTGGTGCGCGGTGCAGATGCGGCGTGGTTCGCAGTTTTCACGGCTCTACGCCAGCGCCTTCTCCGCGATCAGCAGCTTTTCGAGGATACCCCCACCCACTCGTCCTATCCGCCATGATCTGTAACACTATTGAACTAAATAACAGTTAGGTCGGTCATTGCTGAGCGACGTACCAACCGATGGTTGGAAACTACTTTACCTCTGTAGAGGATCCGGCATCGTGTTCAATCGGTCTATTGGATCGGTTGATGACTACATCAGAGAAAGCTGAAGTAAGGTATGAAATGTACTCTCCATTGAAACTGATCTTGGTCGCTACGGTAGCTTTCCTGGCCGCTCTTGTCGCGCCACTTGGCGCTGACGCGAGCGAAGCGCTTCAACTGCCTTATTCCGTTGAAGGTCCAAGCTCGCTGGAAAGTGTCGCGAGAAGTTTGGGGGCAACTGGAACTCAGGTCATCGATCTCGGCCACGACATGTCGATCATGGGCGTCTACATGCCGACCGGGAGCGGAATGGTTACGCTCGATGCCTACATCTATAAGTGCGAGCCGTTGAGGTGCACGCTTCATGCGTTCATTACGACAGGCAAGCAAAAATTGGTCCTTGCGCTGGAAGACAATGCTACTGAATTAGTTGTAAAATCCACATCTGGAATGACAGTGATGAGAATGCCGACGCCGGGCTACCGCTGAACCCGCTCATGTTGCGGCTTTGGTCAATGGGCAATCCTGGTTTGTTGACGCGTTGCTAGCCTATGCGTCGCGGTTTCCCCGGCTTGGAGCCCGGTTGCGGCATCACTTTGGAGTGGGGTTTGCAAAGAGGTGCTAGCAAATAGTTCAGCGCCTTCTCAGCCGCCAGCAGCTTCTCGATAATCCGCCCCAGCGATTCGCGCTCCTCCGCGTCCAGGTGGGCCAGCAGCCTACGCTCGTGCGCCAGCGCCAGCGGGGCTACTTCGCTATACGCCTTGCGTCCCTTCGCCGTGAGGCTCAGCACCGACTGTCGCTTGTCGTGATCGGCGGTCGAGCGTTTCACACGGCGGTCCTTCATGAGCTCGGCGACGGCGCGGCTGACGGCGACCTTGTCCATCGCCGTGCGCTCGGCGACTTCGCGCGCAGAGAGGCCGTCGTAACGGCCGAGCACGGCGACGACGCGCCACTCGGTGATGGATAGCTGGAAACGGTCCTCGTACTCGCGGGCGATCGCCTGGCTGACCGTGTTGGACAGCACCGACAGGCGGTAGGGCAGGAATTTTTCCAGTTCCAGCGCGGTGTTGCCGGCCATGCGGCAGTATCCCTTGCAAATGGTTTCAGTTGAAACTATAACGGGGCCTCACCGATGCAAGCCTTCAGAAGCCAGCCATGAGCGCCCAGCCCAATCTCGGCATGCAGCCGACCCAGTTCGAGAATCCGATGGGTATCGACGGGTTCGAATTCGTCGAGTTCGCCGCACCCGATGCGGCGTTGCTGCACGCGCTGTTCCAGCGCATGGGTTTCACCGCGGTGGCCCGCCATCGCAGCCGCGAGCTGACGCTGTACCGCCAGGGTGGCGTGAATTTCCGTGCCGGCAAAGCTGTTGCATGCATAAATCCCAAGGTTTGCGAGGGAGTGAGTACGGATGGCCGAGTGGCTCGTGTTCCGAGCGATGCATGCGGAATACTAAAGAACTGTGCAAAAAAGCATGAAGAAGTTAACCGTGACAAAAATGTAATTGTGTTGGAAAAGACAGCGAGGCGACGCCAGAGCCTCCATTTGCTGGTGGTCGTGCCGAATGCGAGGGGTACCGTGTAGAGCTTCCATGTCTAAATATCTCTAAATGTAGAGATAACCCGGCCTGTATAGACATTGTCAGGCAGGCTCAGGCCTTCAAGATTTCGAACCAAACGACAAATTGCACGGCTGCCGGAATCTAGGGGTGACGGGTGCGGCTATGGCGAGATCAGCTGGAAAATCGCGATCTGACTATTTATATTTCATGGTCGCTTGTGTGTTTTTGAGTTCATGTTCTTTGAGTGAGAGGGGCGCGGAAAGTCAATTGAATGAACTGCAATCTTTCATTGCTGAGCGGCCGCCATGCAGGCTGCCGCCTTTGTCAGAACAGGAGATTTTTGCCGTTGCAAAAAAAGTCATGCGAGAAAATTTTTGGCCTGTCGGAATGCCGGAGCCAAATCGTCGTGTTCGTGACTTGAATTGCGTATACATTTATGAACAGTCCGTTTTGTACATCCGAGGCCGGCCGGTATCTATAGACTCGATTGATGGATCAGCAATGATTTATATCGCCAGAGACGGCTCTTATTTTTAAGTAAGTATAAGAACTTCTCAGGTAGCGATGTCCATGCGTCGCTGGTGTCTCTTTGCGTAATTTGCGAACGTTTCGCTGGAAAGCGATGCAGGCCGCAGCAAGCAAGAGGTTGGCGAAGAAGTTGGATGTGGCAAAGGTGGATGGATTACTGGCAAATCCAAGGCGCTTGCGGAGATGCAGGCGCTGTACACGCGGCGGCTGCAGCGCATGACCGATCGCAGTCTGGATGTGGAGATGGATGTGCATCTGGGCCACGTCACACGGGAGAGGGGCACGGTGGGTGCGCGGGCTAGCAACTGCAACGGCGGAACGAAGAAGTCAGCGACCGGTGTTCGGCGAGGACGAGATTTTGGCACTGTAGTGGCGGATGTTGGATTGGCGGCCTCAATTTAGCAGGCAGAGAAGCAACATCCGTAAGAGCGAACCGCTTTTGAAGTTACTCCAACGCCTTTTCCGCCATCAAGAGCTTCTCGATAATCCGCCCCAGCCAGGCCCGTTCCTCCGCATCCAGATGCGCGAGCAGCCGCTGTTCGTGCTGCAGCGCCAGCGGCGCCACTTCGTCGTAGACCTTGCGTCCCTTCGCGGTGAGGCTCAGCACCGACTGGCGTTTGTCGTGATCGGCGGTCGAGCGTTTCACGCGGCCGTCCTTCATGAGTTCGGCGACGGCGCGGCTGACGGCGACCTTGTCCATCGCGGTGCGCTCGGCGACTTCGCGCGCAGAGAGGTCGTCGTAACGGCCGAGCACGGCGACGACGCGCCACTCGGTGATGGATAGCTGGAAACGGTCCTCGTACTCGCGGGCGATCGCCTGGCTGACCGTGTTGGACAGCACCGACAGGCGGTAGGGCAGGAATTTTTCCAGTTCCAGCGCGGTGTTGCCGGCCATGCGGCAGTATCCCTTGCAAATGGTTTCAGTTGAAACTATAACGGGGCCTCACCGATGCAAGCCTTCAGAAGCCAGCCATGAGCGCCCAGCCCAATCTCGGCATGCAGCCGACCCAGTTCGAGAATCCGATGGGTATCGACGGGTTCGAATTCGTCGAGTTCGCCGCACCCGATGCGGCGTTGCTGCACGCGCTGTTCCAGCGCATGGGTTTCACCGCGGTGGCCCGCCATCGCAGCCGCGCGCTGACGCTGTACCGCCAGGGCGGCGTGAATTTCCTCGTCAACGAGGAACCGGATTCGTTCGCCGCCGACTTCGCCAAGGCGCACGGGCCCTGCGCCTGCGGCTTCGCGATCCGGGTGCAGAAGCCGGCCGCATGGGTGGCCGAACAGGCCGTCGGTAACGGCGGCGCCTATATCGACGACAAGGCCGACACGCGCGCCGTGGACACGCCCGTGATCAAGGGCATCGGCGACTGCATGCTGTATCTGGTCGACCGCTACGGCGACAACGGCAGCGTCTATGGCGAATTCGAAGCCATCGCCGGCACTGAGCAGAACCCGACCGGCTTCGGCCTGACCTTCATCGATCACCTGACCCACAACCTGTACTTCGGCAACATGAAGAAGTGGTCGGACTACTACGAGCGCCTGTTCAACTTCCGCGAGATCCGCTATTTCGACATCAAGGGCTCGAAGACCGGCCTCGTGTCCAAGGCCATGACCGCGCCGGACGGCGTCGTGCGCATTCCGCTCAACGAATCGTCCGACCCGAAGAGCCAGATCAACGAATACCTCGACCAGTACCACGGCGAGGGCATCCAGCACATCGCCTGCTTCACCGACAACATCTACGACACGGTCGAGGCCATGCGCGCGGCCGGTGTCGAGTTCCTCGACACGCCCGACTCGTATTTCGAGGTGATCGACGCCCGCGTGCCCAACCATGGCGAGGACGTGCCGCGCCTGGCCAAGAACAAGATCCTCATCGACGCCGACCTGGAGACCAAGCAGCGCAAGCTGCTGCAGATCTTCACCCAGAACGCGATCGGGCCGATCTTCTTCGAGATCATCCAGCGCAAGGGCAACGAAGGCTTCGGCGAGGGCAATTTCCAGGCCCTGTTCGAATCGATAGAACGCGACCAGATGCGCCGCGGCGTGCTGTAATCGCGCGCCGCACGACGGCGGCATCCTGTTGGTTTCCCCCTCTGACGCGACATCGGGTCGCGCGAACGCATGGCGGCCATGGCTCTGAACTATCTATCCGGTTTCGGCAACGAACACGCGAGCGAGGCGCTGCCGGGCGCGCTGCCCGAAGGGCGCAATTCGCCGCAGCGCGCGCCCTATGGTCTATACGTCGAGCAAATCTCCGGCACGGCGTTCACCGCGCCGCGCCACGTGAACCGGCGCAGCTGGCTGTACCGCCTGCGCCCGTCGGCCATGCACCAGCCTTTCGTCGCGCTGACGCACGCGCGTTTCCACAATCGTTTCGAGGATGCTCCGGCGACGCCGAACCAGCTGCGCTGGGATCCGCTGCCATTTCCGGATGCGCCTGTGGATTTCGTCGACGGTCTGGTGACCTATGCCGGCAACGGCTCGGCCGCAGCGCAGGCCGGAATTGGCATTTACGTCTATGCCGCCAATCGCGACATGCAGGGGCGCTATTTCTATTCGGCCGACGGCGAACTGCTGATCGTGCCGCAGCAGGGACGGCTGCGCATCGCGACCGAACTCGGCTGGCTCGAGGTGGAGCCGCAGGAGATCGCGCTGATCCCGCGCGGCATCCGCTTCCGCGTCGAGCTGCCGGACGGCCCGTCACGCGGCTATGTCTGCGAAAACTTCGGCGCGCATCTGCGCCTGCCGGACCTCGGCCCGATCGGATCCAACGGCCTGGGCAATCCGCGCGACTTCCTCGCGCCGGAAGCGGCATACGAAGACCTCGAAGGTGACTTCGAACTCGTCGCCAAATTCCAGGGCGCGCTGTGGCGCGCGGCGATCGGCCACTCGCCGCTCGACGTGGTCGCGTGGCACGGAAACCACGTGCCGTACAAGTACGACCTGCGCCGCTTCAATACCATCGGCTCGATCAGTTACGACCATCCCGACCCGTCGATCTTCCTGGTGCTGACCTCGCCGAGCGACACGCCCGGTGTCGGCAATATGGATTTCGTGATTTTTCCACCGCGCTGGCTCGTGGCCGAGGACACGTTCCGTCCGCCGTGGTTCCATCGCAATATCGCCAGCGAGTTCATGGGGCTGGTCCACGGCGCCTACGACGCCAAGGCCGGCGGCTTCGCCCCGGGCGGCGCGAGCCTGCACAACTGCATGACCGGGCACGGCCCCGACGCGGCCAGCTTCGACAAGGCCACGCGCGCCGACGTGAGCCGGCCCGATCACATCGTCGACACCATGGCCTTCATGTTCGAGACCCGCGCCGTGATCCGTCCGACCGCGCAGGCGATGGAACTGCCGCAGCTGCAGCAGGACTACCACGAATGCTGGCAGGGTTTGAAAAAGAATTTCGATCCTCAACGGCGCTGATACGGCGCGAGCGGAGCAGTAGATGAAACTCGGAAGTCTCAAGGAAGGCGGTCGCGACGGCACGCTGGTCGTGGTCAGCCGCGACCTCGGTCACGCGATCCGCGCCGACGGCATCGCGTCCACCCTGCAGCGTGCGCTGGAGGACTGGAGCAGCGTCGCGCCGCGGCTCAATGCGCTGTCCGAACAGCTCAACGCGGCCGTGGCCGGGGACGGCCTCGCCACGCTCAGCGGCGTGTTCGTGCTCGATCCGGCGCAGCTCGCCGCACCGCTGCCGCGTGCCTACGAGTTCGTCGACGGTAGCGCTTACCTGCCGCACGTCGAACGTGTACGCAAGGCGCGCAACGCCGAAGTGCCAGCCTCGTTCTACGTAGATCCACTGATGTACCAGGCGACCAGCGCGGGCTTCTACGGCCCGTGCGACCCGGTGATCGTGCCTAGCGAAGCCTACGGCATCGACCTGGAAGCCGAGATCGTCGTCATCACCGACGACGTGGCCATGGCCGTCACGCCTGAGCAGGCGGCCGCGCATATCCAGCTGATCGGTCTCGTCAACGATGTGAGCCTGCGCAACCTGATTCCCGACGAGCTCGCCAAGGGGTTCGGTTTCCTGCAGTCCAAGCCGCGCTCGGCCCTGTCGCCGGTGTTCGTGACACCGGACGAACTCGGCGCGGCGTGGCAGGACTGCAAGGTGCACTTGTCGCTGACCACGCACCTCAATGGCAACTGGTTCGGCGCGCCCGAAGCCGGCGTCGACATGCAGTTCAATTTTGCGCAGTTGATCGCCCACGCCGCCCGCACGCGGCCGCTGTCGGCCGGCACCATCGTCGGTTCGGGCACGATCGCCAATCAGGACACCTCGACCGGCGCCTCATGCCTGGCCGAGCAGCGCGTGGTCGAGACCCTGCGCGACGGCAAGGCGGCGACGCCTTTCATGCGTTTCGGCGACCGTATCCGCATCGAGATGTTCGACCACGACGGCAAGAGCATCTTCGGCGCGATCGAGCAGATCATGACCCAGCTGGCCTGACGCTCGCCGAGCACTCGCCCGCCAAAGAACATCGACACGTCGATTTTTTGCTTTTGATTCTGGAGCCCCCTTAAGTTAAGGGGGCGGCCGACGCGAAGCGTTGGCCAGGGTTGTGGGGATCTGGTGTTCGGCCCAAGGGCGGCGCTGATTGAATTGCCGCGCCGTACGGTAGTGGTCGGCCCAAGGGCGACGCTGGTTCGGCGGTCGCGCTGCCCAATTTGGCGCCGCCGCGGCAACAGAGTAGATTCGCCGCAGGCCCGGCGCGGACCGCCGGTCGTAGGCGAAAAAGCGCCTCCAGGGAGTAGCGACCATGTCGACGGAAGGCTTGCGGCTGTACAGCTATTGGCGTTCCAGTGCAGCCTATCGCGTGCGCATCGCGCTGAACCTCAAGCGGCTGCCGTACGAAATCGTCCCGGTCCACCTGACCGCCGACGGCGGCGAGCAGCATTTCCTCGATTATGTGCGCCTCAATCCGCAGGCGGTCGTGCCGACCCTGCTCGACGGTGGCCGCGTAATCCGCCAGTCGATGGCGATCATCGAATACCTCGACGAGTCCTACGAGGGCGAACTCAAGCTGCTGCCGACGAGCGCGCGCGAACGCGCGCGCGTGCGCGGTCTGGCCCAGATCGTCGCCTGCGACATCCATCCGCTCGGCAATCTGCGCGTCCTGCAATACCTGGAGCGCGAATTCAACGCGCCGACCGAGGAGCGCGAGCGCTGGTCCCGTCACTGGATCCGCGAAGGCTTCGACGCCTTCGAGGAACTGCTGCAGGAAAACCCGTCGACCGGCCAGTTCTGCGAAGGCGACGACCCCAGTCTCGCGGACCTCTGTCTTGTTCCACAGGTATACAACGCAAAACGATGGGGCGTTGACCTGTCCGACTATCCGTCGATCGTGCGCATCAACGACGAATGCCTGAAGCTGCCGGCGTTCGATCAGGCGCGACCGGAGAACCAGCCCGACGCGCCGCGGTGAACCACGGCGTCCCCCGTATCGAGCCGATGGCGAGCCCGTAGGGTCGGCACGAACGGTTGATGCGACGATGGATCGCCTTCGAGGTCATTGGTGCGTGCCGGCCCTCTCGCGGAGTTGCCGTGGTTCAGCGCGGCGCACCGCGCTTTGTCGAAAGTAGGGGGCTCGCCCGCTGCCGCACGGGCGGCGAGCGGCCATAATCGGCCGCATGGTTTACGTCTTCGACACGTGGCGAATCGATCCGGCACTGCGCGAGGCGCGTCGCGACGGTGAGCCGGTCGCGTTGCCGCGCCGCGTGTTCGATCTCGTGGTCTATCTGCTGGCGCAACGCGCGCGCGCAGTCGGTCGTGACGAACTCGTCGCTGCGGTCTGGGGCCGCGTCGACGTGGCCGATGTGCAGGTCAGCCAGTTGATTGCGCGCACGCGCCGCCTGCTTGGCGACGACGCGCAGGCGCAGGCGACGATCCGCACGGTTGCCGGTTTCGGGTATCGCTGGGTGATGCCGGTGCAGGAGCTGGACGCGGCTGCGGCTGCGGCGGACGCACGGGCGGCGGCATCGATTGAAGCGGCGGCAGTGGCTCCAGCAGGAGGCGGCGCACCCGATGTGCCTCAGGCGGCGCTGCCGACGTCGACGGTTGCTTCCGGTGCCGTTCGTCCCTTGTCGGCCGAGCCCACGCATCGCGCGCCTCTGACGCCGGTAGCCGGCCGCCCGCGCCGCGCCGCCCTGGCCGGCGTGCTCGCCGCGCTGCTGCTGCTGGCTGTCGCTGCGGCGTTGCGTGTCGCTGACCGCCGCGTCGCGGTTCGCCCTGCTTCCGAACCCACGGCCGATGTGATCGCCGTATTGCCGATGGAGCTGGATGCGTCGGCCGATGCGGGTTGGGTGCAGCTCGGGGTCATGGACCTCGTGGCTGGCCGACTGCGCGCGGCCGGTTTCGCCGTGCCACCCAGCGACAGCGTGCTGGTGGCGCTGCGCGCGCTGGAACCCGCTGCGCCCGGAGCGCAGAAGCACCTGGCGCCAGCGCGTGTCGATGCGCAGCGGCTCAATCCGATACTGGGTACGCGTCGGCTCGTGCGCGGCAGCGCGCAGCAGCTGTCGGATCGCTGGCGCGTCGTGCTGGAGGCGCCCGACGTACAAGGCCGGCCGCATCGCGTGGAAGCCGAGCGTGCCGACCCGATCGCTGCGGGCAGTCATGCCGCAGACCTGCTGCTGGCTGCGCTCGGCCATGCGAATGCACCGGAGCCGGAGTACGCAGCGGCGCCGGAGCTGGTGATCCAGCGCAGCCAGGCCGCGATTCTCGGCGGCCAGTTCGATACGGCGCAGCAAATACTCGACAGCGCGTCGCCGATTCAGCAGGCAGCGGGACACGTGCAACTGCAACTCGCGCAGATCGATTTCTACCGTGGCCGGCTCGACGCGGCCGCCCAGCGACTGGACGCCGTGCTCGCTGCCGATCCACCGGCGGAGTTGCGCGCCCGTGCGCTGGCCTCGCGCGGCATGCTGCTGCTGCGACGCGGCGACTGCAACCGCGCGGAGCAATCCTTCAGCGCCGCGCTCGCCGTGCCCAGCGCTGTGGAAGCTACCGCGCTGGCGGGTCGCGGTCTCGCGCGGAGCTGCCAGTTCGCCCATGCGACGGCCATCGACGACCTGGGTCTGGCACGGCTACGCCTGGAGGCGGCGGGTGACCGGCTCGGCGTGGCGCGCGTGGACAATTACCTCGGCGTCGCCGACGCGAATCGCGATCGGCTCGAACCGGCACTGGTCCGTTTCGAGGCGGCGCTGGCGGTGTATGAATCCTTCGGCATCGCCGATGCGCAGCGCGCGGCGCTCAGCGGACTGCTCGACGTTCACGTGCAACTGTTGCGCTGGTCGGATGCGGAACGCGATGCGGAGCGGCTCGCCGCCCTGCGTCCACACATCGCCGACGATGGCCAGCGCCAGACCCTCGACAGTGATTGCGCGCGCGTCCTCATCGGCCAGGGTCGGCACCGGGAGGCGGCCGAACTGCTCGATGCCAGCGGCATCGCCTCGGCCGAGGGCGCGGCGCGCCGCTACCTCGAAGCCGCGCGCGCCGAGCTGGCCTGGCGCCAGGGGCATCACGACGTCGCACGGGCCGCGGCGGCGCGTGCGCTGCAGGACTGGCCGCCGCGCGTCGCCGATGCGCGACGTGCGGCGATTGCCTTGCTGCTGCAGCGGGCGGGTGGTGCGCCGGCTGCCGGGTCCGCCGATACGGCCGACGAGCTGCCCAGCGCCGGCCGCGCGCTGCAGCGCCTGGCCGCGGCAGAGTCCGCGGCGGATGTCGATAGCGCCGAGATGAACTACCGCGCGGCACTCGAGCAGGCCGATGCGCTCGGCGTGCCGGCGGTCGTGGCGGCCGTCACGCAGGGCTATGCGACATGGCTGCTGCGCGCAGGCCGGCTCGACGAAGCCGCGGGGCTCAGCGGCCGCATCGCCAGTTGCAGTGCACAGGATTTCGATTGCGCGTTGCTGCGTGTCGCGCTGTTCCATGCCTGGGGCGAGCGTGACGCGTGGGCCGTCGCGCTGGCGCAAGCCCGGCTGCTGGCCGGTGAGCGGCCCATCCCGGGGGCGATGGCCCAGCCGCCGCTGGCGAGTGTGCGCAACGTCATGAATTGAGCGGGTGATAGCGGTTTTCTAGCGGTTTGCTACCGATCCGGCATGGCGCCGCGGAGCGTGGCGGCGACAGTCGCGGTTTCCGATCGTCATCGGCCCGTCATGTCAGTGCGGCGGGCGTGGCGGTCACCCTTCCGCCACGAGGCCGCCCGATGCATATCCTCTTACGCACCGCCGTTGTGTTTTCACTCGCCGCCGCCGCGCCCGCCGGTGCGGCGCCGTCCACCGCGACCGACGGCACGCTGCAACGTGTCGATTTGCACAGCGCGCCGACGAGTTGCTCGCCCGCCGGCCTGTGCCTGGACGTGACCGTCGGCCCCGCCGATGTGGCCGATCTGAATGCCTGCGCCAGCGGCACGAGCCTTTCCGCGTCGGTAGGCGACCCGATCGGCTGGTGCTATACGCTGACTAATAACTCCAGCCAGACGCTGGCCTGGCACAGCCTCAGCGACAGTCTCCACGGTAGCGTGCTGTCGCAGCGCAATGCCTCGCTCGCGCCGGGCCAGAGCCTGCGTCATGTGCGTGTCGAACGCGCCGGCGCGGTCGCTTCGGGGCCGCTCAGCGCGACCTGGACGGCCAGCGCCGCGCAGGCAGGCTACGCCGTCGACGACACGGTCGCCTTCGACTTCATCGATGCCAGCGATACGCCGGCGCTGCCGATGAGCGGCGGTTTTTCGTCCGGACGCAGCCAGGCCGTGCAACTGCCGTTTGCGTTCACGTTCTTCGGCACGACGACGGACCGCCTCTGCGTGGGCAACAACGGCGCCATCGAAGTCGGCAGCAGCGTTTGCGCCGTGCCGGGATCGCTGCTGTTTCCGTCGCCCTACCTCAACGCCGTGATCGCGCCGGTCTGGATGAGTTTCGATCCCGCTCAGGGCAGCATCCACACCAGGACCGTCGGCGAGCCCGGCCAGCGCCGTTTCGTGATCGAGTGGAAGGATTTCGCGCTCGGGTTTCCGCAGCTCTCCGGCTATACCTACGAAGTCATCATCGAGGAAGCGACCAGCGCTGTCGTCTTCCAGTACCTCACCGCCGGACCGGGCACGGGTGCCTGGGGCGAGAACGGCGAAGGCGCGGTGTCGGGCCTGCAGCAAAGTTCCGCGAGTGCTGTGGTCTATTCGCAGTTCACGCCGACGCTGACACCGGGCAAGGCGGTGCGCTTCACGCCGACCGAGCAGACCCATGAAGTCGTCGCCACGACCGTCGACTTCGACATCGGCGCGCCCCAGTTGCTATTGCCGGTTCCCGCGATGACCGCGTTCGCGGGCGTCGGAATCTCCGTGCAGCAGCCCATCGTCATCGGCAACATTGGCAACCGGACGTTGCAGTGGAGCGCCGGCGAATATCCGGCACCCGGTGCGGCGTTGCACCGTCTCGCGCCGCTGCCGCATGCCTCGGGCCATGGTCGGGCCGATGCGGGTCGCGATCCGCAGCCGCCTGTCGCGGCGGCGCGCCCGCGGCATCCGCAGTCCACGCTGGGCGACTGGCTGGTGCCGGCCTACGCAATGCACGTGATTCCTGGCGGCGGCGTGCCCTACGTGCATTTCGATCTCGGCGACACTGCGCAGATGCGAACCGTACTGGCCGACAGCGGCCAGGGACTCGAAGATCTCAGCGGCGGGGATTTCGTCGGCGACGATTTCAGCGGCCAGTACATGATCGACACCCTGATGGACCGGCTGTATCGCTTCGACACGCTGACCGGCGAACGCACGCTGATCGGCTGGCCGCAGGCGGCGAATACCGTCGCGAACGAACGCTGGTCCGGCGCCGCCTGGGACCCGTCCACAGATACCTTCTATGCGCTGACCACCGCGAACCTCGGCAACCAGGGCTGCTACTGGAGCGGGCTGTATACGATCGACGTGGGCACCGCCCATGCGCATTTCGTCGGACCGGTGGAAACCGGTGGCGACGAATGCCTCATCGATATCGCGATCGACCAGAGTGGCCAGCTCTATGCGCTCGACATCCGCACCGACGGACTGCTCCTGATCGACAAGGGCAGCGCGGCGGCGACCCGTGTCGGCTCGCTGGGCGTCAACGCGAATTTCGCGCAAAGCATCAAATTCGATCGGGCCAGCGGCGTGCTGTACTGGCTCGGCTATGCGCAGGGCCTCGGCTTCGTCGCGACCATCGATCCGCTGACCGCGCAGCCGGCCATCATCGGTCCGACGCCCGACAATCATGAGATGGCGGTGCTCGCCATTGCGACCGCGGGAGGTGACTGCACCGAGCCGCTCAACGCGACATGGCTGTCACTGTCCAACAGCGGCGGCACGATAGCACCGGGCGGTCCGGTCGGCGTCTATCCGGTGACGTTCGACGCGACGAATCTCGTCGCCGGCACCTACGAAGCCTCGATCTGCGTTTTCAGCAACGATCCGGCATATCGCACGCGCCCGGCCGTGGTGCCGGTGACGTTCACAGTGCAGGCGCCAGAGAATATCTTCGCCGACGATTTCGAGTCGCGCTGAAGGGGATTGCGTCATCTCCTCCGGTCGTTCCGGGGGAGATGTCCGATACCAGGAGAAAGACTGGAAAAGTGGCGTTGTAGCTATTTACGCAACCCGGCGCACGTCAGGTGCCTGATTTCACGCCTGCCGGAATTCCGGTGCGTCGACCCTTCCGCCCAGGATTGCCTGGGCGGAAGCGTTTCCGGGTGTCCCGGTTCGGTTCGTGGCGTCGCCGCCACTCTACTGCCGGTGCAGCCGGCAGCGGTCTGTCTGCCTCAGAACGCGGACAGGTTGAACGGGTCGTGCTCGGCGCTCGAGTTGTCGCCACCGCCTTCAGCCAGGCGGATCTTCAGCGCGAGGCCGTCGCGCGAGTCGGCCTTGGACAAGGCTTCCTCGAGTTCGATGCGGCCTTCCTTGTACAGCGTGTAGAGGGCGCGGTCGAAGGTCTGCATGCCTTCCTGCAGGCTGCGGTCCATGGCTTCCTTGATTTCGTGCACCTGGCCGCGGCGCATGAGGTCGCGGATATGCGGCGTGTTGATGAGGATCTCGACCGCCGGCATGCGGCGGCCGTCCTTGCCGACCACGAGGCGCTGCGAGATCACCGCCTTGAGGTTCAGGGCGAGGTTCATCAGGATGTTCTTGTGCGAGGGTTCCGGGAAGAAATTCAGGATGCGCTCGATCGTCTGGTCGGCGTTGTTGGAGTGCAGCGTCGCCAGGCAGATGTGGCCGGTCTCGGAAAACGCGATCGCCGCTTCCATGGTTTCCACGTCGCGGATCTCGCCGATCATGATGACGTCGGGCGCTTCGCGCATCGCGTTCTTCAGCGCTTCGTGGTAGCTGTGCGTATCCAGGCCGACTTCGCGCTGATTGACGATGGATTTCTTGTGCCGGTGCAGGTATTCGATCGGATCCTCGATCGTGAGGATGTGTCCCGACTGGCTGACGTTGCGGTGATCGATCATCGCCGCGAGCGTGGTCGACTTGCCCGAGCCGGTCGCGCCGACGACAAGGATCAGGCCGCGCGGCTCCATGATGATGTCTTTGAAGATCTGCGGCAGCTTGAGCGCATCGACGGTGGGGATCTCGCTCTTGATGGCGCGGATCACCATGCCGACTTCGCCGCGCTGCTTGAACACATTGATGCGGAAGCGACCGGCGTCCTTCACGGCGATCGCCATGTTGAGTTCAAGGTCGCGTTCGAACTGCGGTACCTGCCCCTCATCCATCAGCGAATAGGCGATCTTCTTGACCATGCCGCCGGGCAGTCCGGTGTTGCCCAAGGGGTAGAGCTTGCCTTCGACCTTGATGTTCACCGGGGCGCCAGTCGTCAGGAACATGTCCGACGCGCCTTTCTCGGTCATGAGCTTGAGAAAGTAGCCAATATCCATGCTCGCCTCGTTTACGACATGCGTGACGGCCGCCGCCGTCGTTATGCTGGGAATCCCGCTGCGGACGGGACCGCGTCACGATGCAATGATCGTGCCGAGGTAATGAAAATTGCGGATCCCCCCCCTGATTTCGGCTGGAGTTATGACACCAACGGCTCGAAAAATCCATGTACTCGCGCTGCTTTTGCTCGTCGCGTCACCGGGCTGGGCGGCACGGCCTCGCGCGCCGTTGCCGGAGCTGCAGATGGCTGCGAACGCGATGGCGCTGGCCGAGGAGGTCGGTGCGGCGACGTATGCGCCGCTGGAACTGCGCTACGCCGCCGAACAGCTCGACCAGGCGCTGCAAGTGCAGGAGAGCGGCGATACCGCGCAGGCGCGGCGGCTGCTGGAGCAGTCGCTGGTGAACAGTGACCTGGCCGTCGCGAAATCGCGTCTGGGCCGCACGCGCGAGGCCGTCCAGGTCCAGGCCGCCGCGAATGCGCGGCTGCGCAGCGACGGCGCGGCGCCGGCAGATACGCCATGAGCCGCGCACTGCTGGTCGTCCTCGCGCTGTTGCTCGCCGCCTGCGGTTCCGCGCCGCGGCGCGATCTCGACTACGACCGTCTGCACGCGAGCCTCGACGCGCTGGCGGCCGATCCCGAGCTGGCCCGCCTGGCCCTGGCCGAGCGCGCATTGGCCGAGGCGGCCGTGCGCCGGCTCGATGCCAGCAGCATCAATGCGAACGAGCATGTGCAGCTGTCCTATTTGGCCGAGCGCCGCGTCGACATCGCCTACATCGCCGCGCAGACCGAGCGCGAGCGCGCGCGGCTCGAGGCATTGCAGCGCGAGCACGCGAGCCTGCTGCTCGACGCGAGCCGGCGCGAGACCGCGGCCATGCGCGCCGAACTCGACCGTCAGCGCCAGCGCGAACTGCTGCGGCAGGAAGACGCTCAGCGCGGCGCGCTCATCAGTCCACCCGCGAGTGTTACCGCAGGGCCGGCCGTCGCAGTCCCCCCGCCGTCGACAGCGCCTGCACCCTCCCCACCGCCTGCTGCCACGATCGCACCGCTGACGTCGGCACCCGTCGCCTCTGCGTCCGACGCCGACGCGGAACGCACGTCCGTGCCGGCGCCGGGTGCCGTCGCGCCCACCCCCGCCGTTACGGGTGCGACCGTGGCGCCCGCCGAGTCCGGCGCCTCGACACTGGCCCAGCGTCTGGCCGCGCTCGTGCCCGAATACGGTGCCGATGGTCGTCAGATGACGCTGGAAGACCTGGTCTTCGAACCGGGCACGGCCACCTTCGCAGCCGAAGCCCCTATCGGCATCGCGCGCGTCGCCGCCTGGCTCGCGGCCGAGCCGACGCTGGGCGTGCGCATCGCGGGCCATACCGATGCGACCGGCAGTCCTGAGGCGAATCGCAATCTGTCCCTGCGGCGTGCCGAAGCGGTCCGCGATGCGCTGGTCGAGCGCGGCGTCGCGCCGTCGCGCATCGCGGTCACGGGGGAAGGTGCGGCAGTGCCGGTGGCGTCGAACGACGATGCGGCCGGACGCGCGCGCAACCGGCGCGTCGTGGTGCGCCTGGGTGGCGGCGCCTGAATCGGGCAAATTTCGGCCTCGCCGGCTGTGCCAACGCCTGGCCGCCGACGCCTAACGGAATGCTAATAAATGCGTGTAGCCGCCGTTTGCGCGCGATCCTGCAATGGAGTAGGGTGACTCCGCAGCCGCCCGGCCTACGCGGTACGGCTGCCGAATCCATGCAGACCAGCGCATCGCCGACGTCAGATTCCGATTCACACCACCATCGACCGATGGTGGCGACGCGCGCGACAGACAACGCCCCTTCCGCTTCACTTCAGTTTTCCGCACGGCTTCCCTGTCTGCGCCCGCACGGCGCGGTCGGTGTCGGCGTGCGTCTTACACAACGAGAGGAGAACGGCTGATGTTCGAGAATCACCAGAAATCCGAGATCGACGCATTGCTCAAGTCGAGCACCGAATTCCGCAGCCTGTACCAGCGACACCAGGAACTCGACAGCAAGTTGCGCGACGCCGACCTCGGAGTGCTGCCGATGGACGACACGACACTGCATTCGCTGAAGAAGGAAAAGCTGCGGGCCAAGGACCGCCTCGTCCACATCTTCGAACACCGCGAAGGCGCGCACTGAGCGCGACACCGTCCCGGCGCCCCCTGCGCCACGCTGATTCCCGACCCCTCGTGCCGCGACGACGGCAAGAGGGGTCAGTTGTTTCCGGGCTGCGCTTTTCCGCAACGTGTGCGGCTCTGTAGAGGAGCGCGGCAGGTGCCACGCGTTCCTCACTCCTCCCCACTCGTTACCCGACGAACGACCGCTGCCCGACAGCCCAAGCCAACAGCTCCGGCCGGCGCGGCACCATCGCCGTGCCCGGCACATGGGCCGGCGGCCGTAGCGATGCGAGGGACGGATCCCCCCGGCAGCGCGCCGGCTTGCGGGTGTCACGGCGGCCTGCGTCGCGGTACGCCGGGCCAGTCGGTTATGATCGCGCCCCCTGAAACAATGGCGTACCGGGCCAGCGGCGCGGTACCGGCGAGAGCCCAATGACCATCCATCAAAGCGTGCTGGAGCTGATCGGGCAGACCCCGATGGTGAAAGCACAACGCCTCGATACCGGCTGCTGCGAGCTGTTCCTCAAGCTGGAAAACATGAATCCCGGCGGCTCCATCAAGGACCGCATCGGCCTGAGCATGATCGAGGCAGCCGAGCGCGCCGGTCACATCAAGCCTGGCGACACGCTCGTCGAAGGCACCGCTGGCAATACCGGCATCGGCCTCGCTCTCGTCGCGCAGCAGAAGGGCTACCAGCTCATCCTCGTCGTGCCGGACAAGATGAGCCGAGAAAAGATCTTCAATCTCAAGGCCATGGGCGCCGAGGTCGTGCTGACCCGCTCGGACGTGGCCAAGGGACACCCGCAGTACTACCAGGACATGGCCGAACGGCTGGCCCGTGAAACACCGGGCGCGTATTTCATCAACCAGTTCGGCAATCCCGACAACCCGCTGGCACACGAGACCGGCACCGGGCCGGAAATCCTGGCCCAGATGGACGGCCGGCTCGACGCCATCGTGTTCGGCTGCGGCTCGTCCGGCACGATGACCGGGCTGTCGCGCTGCTTCGCCGAAAGGGCGCCGGACGTCGAATTCATCCTGGCCGATCCGGTCGGCTCGATCCTGACCCAGTACATCAACGAAGGCACGCTCTCGACCAAGAGCGCATCGTGGATGGTCGAGGGCATCGGCGAGGACTTCCTGCCGCCGATCAGCGATTTCACGCGCGTCACGAAGGCGTATGCGATCAGCGACAAGGAGAGTTTTCTGACCGGCCGCGAGCTGCTCGAGAAGGAAGGCATCCTCGGCGGCTCGTCCAGCGGCACGCTGCTCGCCGCTGCGCTGCGCTACTGCCGCGAGCAGACCACGCCCAAGCGCGTCGTCGTGTTCGTTTGCGATACCGGCAACAAGTACCTGTCGAAGATGTACAACGACTACTGGATGCTGGACAACGGCTTCCTCGAGCGCAGCAGCTACGGCGACCTGCGCGACCTGATCATGCGGCCGTACGCGGCGCACGATACCGTTGTCATCGGGCCGAGCGATCCGCTGACCATGGCCTACCAGCGCATGAAGCTCTACGAGATCTCGCAGCTGCCGGTCATGGACGGCGAGAAGATCGTCGGCATCGTCGACGAGTCCGACGTGCTCATGCATGTGCATTCCGACGAGGCGCGCTTCCGCGATCCGGTGTCGACCGCGATGGTGTCCAAGCTCGACGTGCTCGACGTCAGCGCGACGATCGAGCAACTGCTGCCGGTGTTCGATCGCGGCCATGTCGCCATCGTGATGGAGAGCGACCGCTTCCTCGGCCTGATCACGCGCATCGACCTGCTCAACTTCCTGCGTCGCCGCGTGCAGTGACGCGGCGGCTTTCCTTTTCTACTTCCGTTGCGGCGGAAATCGGCGAATCCCCATGAGTTCTTCCTCGAAGCAGCACGGCCTCGGCACGCGCGCGATCCATGCGGGCCAGTCGCCCGACCCGACCACCGGTGCGGTGATGACACCGATCTACGCGACGTCCACGTACGTGCAGTCGAGCCCCGGCGTGCACCAGGGCTTCGAGTATTCGCGTTCGCACAACCCGACGCGCTTCGCCTATGAACGGTGTGTCGCCGACCTCGAGGGCGGCCGCAACGGCTATGCCTTCGCGTCCGGCCTCGCGGCGACGGCGACCGTGCTCGACGTGCTCGACAGCGGCAGCCACGTCATCGCGATGGACGACGTCTACGGCGGCACGTATCGCCTGTTCGAACGCGTGCGCCGGCGCTCCGCGGGACTCGACTTCAGCTGGGTCGACCTCAACGACCGCGCCGCGCTCGAGGCGGCGGTGCGGCCGGAAACCAAACTGATCTGGATCGAGACGCCGACCAATCCGCTGCTCAAGATCGTCGACATCGCCGCGATCGCCGAATTCGCGCGCGCGCGCGGCATCCTCGTCGGCGTGGACAACACCTTCGCCACGCCGATGCTGCAGCGCCCGCTCGAACTCGGCGCGCATCTGGTCATGCATTCGGCGACCAAGTACCTCAACGGCCACTCCGACATCGTTGGCGGCATGATCGTCGTCGGCGACGACGCGGAACTCGCCGAGAAGATGACCTTCCTGCAGAACGCCGTGGGCGGTGTGCAGGGACCGTTCGATTCCTTCCTGGCCCTGCGCGGCCTCAAGACCCTGCACCTGCGCATGCGCGCGCACTGCGCCGCGGCGCAGGAACTGGCCGGCTGGCTCGCCACGCATCCCAAGGTGGAAAAAGTCATTTATCCGGGTCTGCCACAGCATCCTCAGCATGCATTGGCCAAGCGCCAGATGAGCGGCTTCGGCGGCATGCTCAGCATCTACGTCAAGGGCGGCTTCGACGGCGCGCGGCGCATGATGGAACACTGCGAGCTGTTCGCGGTGGCCGAATCGCTCGGCGGCGTGGAAAGCCTGATCAATCATCCGGCGGTCATGACGCACGCCTCGGTGCCGGCCGAAAACCGCGCGCGGCTGGGCATCCACGACAACCTCGTGCGCCTGTCGGTCGGTGTCGAGGATGTCGCCGACCTGCGCGCCGAGCTGGATGCGGCGCTTGCGGCGGCCTGATCGCGGGCCGCGGTACAGAAGGCCGATGCCATGAATGAACGTCGTGCCAGTGAACTCGTCGCGGTACTGGCCGAACCGTTCTCGGCATTCGGTCGGCATGCCTCGCTGACGCGCGAACTGACCAAGCGCGACATATTGGGCCGCTATCGCGGGGCGAGCTTCGGGTTGCTGTGGGCGATCCTCAGTCCGTTCCTGATGCTGCTGATCTACGCGGTAGCGTTCGGCTCGATCTTCAAGAGCCGCTGGCCGCAGCAGGTCGAGGGCGGCCCCAGCTACGCACTGATCATGTTTGCCGGTCTGATCGTGCACGGCTTTTTTACGGAGTGCCTGAGTCGCGCGCCTGGCCTGATCGTCGGCAACGCGAATTACGTCAAGCGCGTTGTGTTTCCGCTGGAAATCCTGCCATGGCCCATGGTGATGTCGGCGTTTTTCCATGCCGGGGTCAGCATGTTCGTGCTTCTCGGGCTTCAGCTCATCCAGGTCGGGCCGCCGCCGTGGACATTTGTGTTCTTTCCGCTGGTGCTGGCGCCCCTCGCGCTACTGTGTGCTGCGATAGGCTGGCTGTTCGCTTCGCTTGCGGTCTACTTGCGCGATATCAGCCAGATCACCGGCGTGTTGTCTGCGGCCATGCTCTTTCTTTCTTCGGCGCTGGTGCCGGTCGAGGTCATCTCGACGGACTACCAGTTCCTGTTCCGCATGAATCCGCTGACGTTCATCATTGACCAGATGCGTGACGTCACGCTGTGGGGAGTGATGCCGGACTGGATCGGTCTTGGGGCCTACGCCGCGGTCAGCCTGATGATCTGCTTCCTGTGCTACGGCTGGTTCCGTGCCACGCGATCGGGGTTTGCCGATGTCCTCTGAAGTGGCCATTCGCGTCGAGAATGTGGCCAAGTCCTTCGCGATCTACGAGCGTCCGTACCATCGCCTGTTGCAGCAGCTGTTTCCGAACGCCAGGCGCGGCTGGCACCGCGAGTTCCACGCCCTGCGTGACGTCAGCTTCGAGGTACGGCGCGGCGACACCGTCGGCATCGTCGGGCGCAACGGCTCCGGCAAGTCCACTTTGCTGCAACTGATCTGCGGCACGATGTCGCCAACGTCGGGCCGCATCGAAGTCAATGGCCGCATCGCGGCGCTGCTGGAGCTCGGCGCGGGTTTCAATCCGGAATTCACCGGTCGCGAGAACGTCTTCCTCAACGGTACTGTGCTCGGCCTGAGCCGCGACGACATCGAAGGCCGCTTCGACGCTATCGCCGCGTTCGCCGACATCGGTGATTTCATCGAGCAGCCGGTGAAAAGCTATTCGAGCGGCATGTACGTGCGCCTTGCCTTCGCGGTGGCGATCAATGTCACGCCGGATATCCTCGTGGTCGACGAGGCGCTGTCCGTCGGCGACGAGGCGTTCCAGCGCAAGTGCTTCGCGCGGATCCAGCGAATGCGCGACGACGGCGCCACCGTGCTGTTCGTGTCGCACGGCGCCGGTACCGTACTGGAATTGTGCAATCGTGCCATCCTGCTCGATCGTGGCGACTGCCTGGCCGATGGCGCACCGCGCCAGGTCATCAGCCGCTATCAGCAACTGCTGTATGCGCCGGCGGAACGCCAGGCCGAGCTGCGCGATGCGATCCGCAATGATGTCGAGATCGTCGTCGCGCCGGCCGCCGGGGATGACTCCGCCGCGGAAGCGCCCGACGACGCCTACCTGGATCCGGGCCTGCAATCGCAAAGCGCCGTCGTCTACCCGTCGCGCGGCGCGCAGATCATCGATCCCCACATCGAGACGCTAGCGGGAAGGCGAGTCAATGTGCTGCGCCCGGGTGGCGTCTTCGTCTACACGTTTCGCGTTGCGTTCGAGCAAGCGGCAGCGTGCGTGCGTTTCGGCATGTTGATCAAGACCACGACGGGCGTGGAGCTGGCTGGCGGTGTGTCCGCTCTGGCCTACGACGCTTTGCCGTGCGTGGAGGCGGGACAGGAGTTCGTTGCGCAGTTTCAGTTCCGCTGCCTGCTGGCTCCGGGGACGTATTTCGCAAATGCCGGTGTCCTCGGCCGGGACGGGGAAACTGAGCAGTTCCTGGATCGGCGCGTCGACGTCGCGATGTTCCGCGTCATGCCCGACACCGCGCGGCTGGCTACCGCGTACGTCGATCTCGACATGCGCTCGACCGTGCACGCGACGGCGGTGCCCGGCAATGAAACGTATTCGGGGTAGGGGGGAGACGCATGGAAGTCACCGACATCGTGTCCAAGCTGTATCTGCCGGAGGAAGGCGGCGGATACAGCGAAGACTGCGCTTTGACCGTGGTCGCGGAGGCTGTCGACGGCGCGCGCGTCCGCGTGCGGTTCCGCTTCGACGTGGAGCGCGTGCTGAGCCGTGTCCGCTTCGATCCGGTCGCTTCGCCGGGCGTCGGCCAGCTGCATCGCGTCGAATGGCGGGTCGAGAATGCTGCCGGCACGCACACGGCGAGCTACGCCGCGGAGGAACTGCGCGACGTGGCGCGCGTGTCGTATGGCGTCGAGCTGCCGCCGGACCGTGCCGGAGGCCTCGCGTTCTGGGCAGTCAATGGCGATCCGCAGTTGGAATTGCTCTGGCCTGAGGCGCTGTGCGGCGCGGACTGTGCGGTCGAACTCGTGCTTCACTGGTCGTTCGATCCGGTCGAGCCGGAGGAGAACGATGTGCTGACGCGTGCGCTGCTCGACCAGCTCGGGTTCGAAACGCAGCAGGGCGAGGTTCCACCGCCGCCTCCGACAGTGGAGGAGCGGATAAGCCAGATCGCCGGGCGGGTGCTGGCCCTGGCTGACGGCCAGGGCGCGACGGCACGCGGCCAGGCCGAACTCGACCAGCGCACGGCCGACCTTCGTGCGAAACTGGACATGTTGCAAAATCAACATATTGCCGTGTGCGGCACGCTCGGCGATGCCGTTTCGGCGCAGGACGAGCAGGCCGACGAGATCGCGCGTCTGCGCGAGTCTCAGCAGTCGCTCGAAGAACAACTCGTGGCGGCGCAGGCGCAGGCGCAGGAGCGACTGCTCGCCGCCGAACAGGCACTGGGCATGCTCGGGCCGCTGCAGGATCGACTGATTCGCGTCGAGCAGCACAGCCCCGAAAATATTGCGCTGCGGAAGCGTGAGCGCACGCACCGCCGCCTGCTGCACTGGCGTCGGCAGACGCTGGCCTGGACGGACCTGGTGCACCGCTATCGTCTGGTCTGTGATCCGCTCGGCGACTTGACCCTGCTCGGAGGCGGCGAGCCGGCGCACTGGAAGGGGACCGGCTCGGACCCGCGCTTCCTCGTGCGCTGGGGCGGACGCGCCGGACCAACCTCGGGCTGGTACCTGTTCGACGCGCACTGCCGTTCGATCGCGGGCGGGTTCGCCGATCCATGCCTGTACGTCGATTACGGTGACGGCATGACCGAAGAGGCAAGGATTCCGCTGTCACTCGATGTGACCGTCGCCCGCCAGACCTGCCTGATCAAGTTCGACCGCGACCTGATAGGCCTGCGTTTCGATCCGTCCAAGCATCCGTGCGAGTTCGAGCTGGGCAGAGCGACACTGCGCAAGCTCAGCCGCGTCGAGGCGGCAGCGCGGATGGCGGTGATGGGTCTGCGGCCGATCCGGCAGTCGCCGGCGGCCATTCGCCGCGCGATCAAGGACGCATGGAATGTATTCCGTCGTGAAGGATTCCGTGGCGTGGAACAACGGCTGCGCCAGGTCGGCGAAGCCAGCGCCGGACGCTTCGACTACGAAAAGTGGGCGCGTTGCTACGACATGTTCGGCGAGGCGGATCGCGAACGTGCGCAGGTTCTCATCGCTGCGATGCCTCGCCGCCCGAAGTTCTCGATCGTGATGCCGGTCTACAACACGCCAGAGCAATGGCTGGAGCTGTGCATACAGAGCGTGATCGGCCAGTTCTATACGAATTGGGAATTGTGCATCGCCGACGATGCCTCGACGCAGCCGCACGTGCGCGCGATGCTGCAGCGCTATGCGGCGCAGGACTCGCGCATCAAGGTCTGTTTTCGCGAAAACAACGGTCATATCGTGCACGCAAGCAATTCCGCGCTGGAACTTGCTGATGGCGAGTACATCGTGCTGCTCGATCATGACGACGAACTGGCGCCACATGCCCTGTTCATGTGTGCGCACGCGCTGAATGAGCGGCCGCAGCTCAAGCTGATCTACAGCGACGAAGACAAGATCGATGAGCAAGGCCGCCGATTCGATCCGTATTTCAAGCCGGACTGGAATCCCGACCTGTTTCGCAGCCAGAACATGATCAGCCACCTCGGCGTGTATTCGGCGGAGCTCGTGCGAGCGGTCGGTGGGTTCCGTCCTGGCTTCGAAGGCAGTCAGGACTACGATCTCGCACTACGCTGTATCGAGACGCTGCAGGCGCAGGAAATCGGTCATGTCCCGCATGTGCTGTATCACTGGCGCGCGATCCCCGGCTCGACGGCGTTGACGTCCGATGCCAAGAGCTACGCGCGCTCGGCCGGTGTGCTTGCGCTCGAGTCGCACTTTGCCCGCCGCGGGATTGCCGCGAGCGTGGAGGAGACCACCGGTGGCAACTATCGCGTCACGTATCCGCTGCCGGCGGAGCCGCTTCCGCTCGTGAGCCTCGTCATACCGACGCGCGACCGGGTCGACCTGCTGCGTGTCTGCGTCGACGGCCTGCTGAACGGCACGGATTATCCAAATCTCGAAATCATCATTGCCAACAACCAGTCGAGCGAAGCAGAAACGCTGATCTACTTCGAGCAGCTGCGCAGCGACCCGCGCGTGCGCGTGGTCGATTACGACGAGCCGTTCAGCTTTTCGGGCATCAACAATTACGCCGTTGCCCAGGCACGTGGCGAGATCATTGGCCTGATCAACAACGATATCGAAGTGATCGAGCCAGGCTGGCTGCGCGAGATGGTCAGCCATGCAGTGCGCCCGGAAATCGGGGCGGTGGGCGCGATGCTGTACTTCCCCGACGATCGCATCCAGCACGCCGGCGTGATTCTCGGTCTGGGCGGTATCGCCGGGCATGCCTACCTGTGCAAGCCGCGCAACTCCCAGGGCCAGATGAACCGCGCCTGCGTAGTGCAGAATCTCTCCTGCGTGACGGCCGCCTGCCTGCTGCTGCGCAAGTCGGTTTACGACGAGGTGCACGGACTGGACGAGGGCCTGCGCGTCGCGTTCAACGACACTGACTTCTGCCTGCGCATCCGCGAAGCGGGCTATCGCAATCTCTGGTCGCCCTGGGCGCAGCTCTATCACCACGAATCCGCGTCGCGCGGCCAGGAAGATTCGCCGGAAAAGCTGGCGCGCTTCAATGGCGAAGTCGATTTCATGCGCAAGCGATGGGGCGACATGATCGAGCAAGACCCCGCCTACAATCCGAATCTGTCGCTCACGATCGAATCGTTCGCCCTGTCCTGGCCGCCGCGCGTGGTCTATCCGTTCCGCGCCGGCGTGCTGGCGGCGCAGTAGTAGGGGCTTCCAGCGATGCAGATTTTCGTTTGTGGAATGCACCGGTCAGGTACGTCGGTGATCGCCCGGCTGCTGAACATGCTAGGTGCCTATGTCGGCCCCGAAGGCAGCGGGCTGGCCGCCAATGCGGAGAACCCCAAGGGGTTCTGGGAGCGCACGGATATCGTCGCGCTCAATGATCGTATCCTGGCTGAAGCCGATGCGCGCTGGTTCGACCCGTATCCGTGGTTGACGCGTTCGCCGGTCGCGCCGTCCGCGTCGGTGAGCCGTGCGATCCGCGAGCGACTGCTTGATCTCGATGGCCACCGACCGTGGTTCATCAAGGATCCGCGCCTATGCCTGACCCTTGGAGCTTGGCTGCCGCACTGCGAGCGTCCGGTCGTGGTCGTCTGTTCACGTGACGCGCGTGCGGTGGCGTCGTCGCTGGTGAAGCACAGTACTTCTCTGGGTTTCCGCTTGAGCCGCGAGGAAGCCGACGCCCTTTGGGAAACCTACGCGCGGTCATTGCTGCAGGCCATCGATGGCATCGACTGCATCTACCTGCGCTATGAGGACGTGCTCGCATCACCGATGACAGCGGTCGAGCGCCTCCTCGCCGAGCTCGGCAACGCCGGTGTGGTCGGATTGCGACGGCCGGATCGGCGGGAAGTCTACGCATTCGTCGACCGCGAGTTACAGCACCACGGAGCGGCGCCGGCGACACCCTCCGCAGGTCCTTCCGTTGCCGCGGGATTGCGGGGTGAGGTACCCAACGCCGATCTCCCGCCGCTGCCGGATTCGACGATGCCCGCGCTCGCTGCTCTGCACGAGCGGCTCAAGCGCATGGACGAGGTCGGAATCTCTGGCATTCGTGATCGCGATGAGATCGAAGCGATCCAGAGTCGTATGCGGGATCTGAGTGGCGTGCTCGGCGACCACGATTTCAGCTGGTCCATGCAGACGTTGCGTCGTCTGGTGAATACGTCCGATCAGCGGAATGAAGACGGAGACCGCTGATCTTGATGCGTTGCCACAGGGCGCGAGTAAAGATCCCTTCCCCTGGTGTCCTGTCTCGCAATCACAACCGCCCATCAAACAATTCCAGCGTGTCTAGCAGGGACACGTCGTTGCAATCAGTCTCACCGGAGTGGCTCAATCCCCTCACCGCGCCTGATCTCGCGGCGAATCCATCCGGTATCTCCTTGACAGCACTACAAGGCAGGACGCTGGCATGCAGTTCTCAACAGCCCTCTAGTCGGGTCGCAAGCGACGACCTTCACGTGCGCCAAAGCTGCGGTAGTGCGCAATGGGATTCACACCGGCGCGCGCAACGTCGGGATTGGCTTCCAGGTAAAGGACTGGGTCGAAGTTGGGCGGCAGATCCGCCAACGGGTTAAGCGGTTTTTCCCGGACCTTTTGCAGCACGGCGTAGAACTCGTTCGAGTTGTGCGCCGTCGGATAGATCTTCACCGGCTTGAATACCGAATAGCCGATCGCAGACAGCAGTTCGACGATTTCCTGAAACGTCTCCGGCGTGAACTGCCATGCATGTGAATCGACATAGGCTCCATCGCTGAACAACAGGGCATTGATGCCGTGCAGCAGTCGGTTCACGTCAGCGTTGTAAGCGGGTTCGCCGTGGTCGCCTTTCCAGTGTCGCGCTGTATCGTTGTGCGTCGACAGCGCGGAATGGCTGATCAGTGTTGCCGCGCTGTGCACGCGGGCACCGCGCACGTGCGCATCGAGCACGTCGACAATGCCCGACAGGCGCTTGAAATGATCCAGGCAATAGCGCTTGTCCGGGGCGGCGATCCAGTAGCAGCCGCCGACGTCAAGCAGGGCGGCGACCTTGTTCAAATGTCCGACGAGATCGGGCTGATGTTCGATCGAGTGGCTGCTTACGACTGCCTCGAATCGATCGGGGACAATCGAGAGGTCCGCCTCTCGCGAGTAATAGTGGATTTCCGGGCAATTGTTCGGATCGAGGTCGTGCGAGACGGCTTTCTTGCGCAGCTCGTCGGTTGGCATGACATCGAAGTACTTCACGTGCGGACCGCGTACCGATGGGTTGGCGAGCGGGCCGATCTCCAGGACGGAGGCGGTGTCGGCCAACCGGGCGAAGAAATGGCGGCGAGCGGAGCCGGCGTTGGAAACGTCGAGCCCGGCCAGACGTGCATCAATGTCGGAAGTCGACGGTGGCGCCTCTGCGTTGTTTGCAGGCGAGTCCGGCGGGGTTGTTGTGCTCATCGGGGAAGCTCCCAAAAGGTGCGCCGCCAACGCAATTGCGCCGCCGGCTTTCGTGAACGGATGGATCGACGCGGTGGATGGGGATCGTGCCGGGCACTGTCCGCGAGCGGTAGAGTTTACAGGTAGCCGTATGCCCGATACAGGCGCGCGCGCTGGCTCCGTCACGTGCGGGGCAGATGCACGTCTTGCGCGGTGCGCGGCCGCGCTCGGCGCGCCCCGCCGGATAGAACCGCGAATGGCGTGAATGACCAGCCGCAGGCATCGGCACCGGAAAGAACTCGATGACAACGCACCGCGGTGGAGACCCGGTCAGATTCAAGCAGAAGTGCTGGGCACTTTGCCCGGCGAAATTGCGCAAGGGTCGATGTGCCATTGCAAAAATAGCCGTGTCATGCATCGGAAATCGCGACGAGGACGACGATTCCGCCACTGCGCCTTGCCGTGCGGGAGCTCATCGCGGCGATGCGTTGAGGTGCCTGTAGTGCGGTGCGCGATCCTAATGATGACGGGCGGCGCGCTCCGTCAGTTCCTGCAGATCGCGATAGAGCGCCCTGTCCTGCGATTTGAGCAATTCGAGCGTTGGACGCATGTCCAGCTTCAGGCCGACGAGCATTTCGCAGATGACCGGCTGCGTGTCGGCGGAATCGGCAAACTGCGTCATCGCGCAATAGGCGCCTTCGGTGGCTTGTTCGTTGGTCTTGCGAAGGTCTTCGACCACGCTCCAGGTCGTCGTCGACTTCGGCACCAGCAGTACCAGTGCGACGAGCGCGGCGATCAGGTATCCGTGCATCGCGACGCGACGCTCCTGCCAGCGCAGCGCGAGTTCCACCCAGCCCAGCCAGATCAGCGGCAGCAGCGCAGCGATCGTGCAGAAGTGGAATCGGGCCTTGGCGACCGTGGTGATGATGACCGGGTCCGCGGCGGCGTCGAGAAATCCCGCTCGGCCGAAGGCCACCGCTGCCGCATAGGTAGCCGCCATTGCGGCGGCACCGATGGACAATCCAACCATTAACGGACGCTGCGCCGGTATGCCCCGGAACAGCCCGCGCCAGATACGTTCGGTAACGAGCAAGAGCGCCGGCAAGAGGCAAACGACGAGCAGAATGGCGTCTATCGTGACGTTGGTGCCGGGATAGCCCGCCGCGCGGCCGAATTGTGCGGCAAAAAAAATCGGAAATCGCCGGTCGTTCGGGTAGACGGATGCGGCTGCGTGGTTGTGGTCGGCCAGCGAGCCCTGCTGCGTGCTGACCATCCAGATCTGGAGCAGAAGTAGCGCTGTTCCCGTGACGAAGACAGTGATGCCGGCGCGGATCGCAGGCGTGCGCAGACCTTTGCTGCGATCCGCGTGCGCGACGAGCAGTCCGGCTCCGGCGCAGGCAAGCATGAGTCCACCGGAAATGTAGGCGAGGCCCGCCGCGGCGCACAACGCCACGAGCACAAGGGTCGAGGTCAGCGCGCTGGCGCGCTCGTTGTATTTGCCGACATAGGCGAACACCAGCACCGAGAACATCACCGGAAGGAACTGATGATAGGCAATGCCGGTACCACCCCAGTAACCGGTTTCGCCGAGCACGCCGGCGATCAACGCTATGGCGACGGCCGTACCGGCAGCCGGTCCGCCCGCGACGATGATGCTGCGGCGCATCGCCACAAGGTAGACGAGTAGAACGCCGATTCCCGTCCAGCGGACCGCTTCGAAGCTGGCATTACTCACGCGCAGTGCCACGAAATCGAGCAACTGGCCAGTCAGGAAATACGTATCGTTGCCGACCATCGTCAACCAGCGGTAGTTGCTGCCCGTCAGTTGGAACGCGCCGGGCACGTAGTAGCGCCAGTCGTCCATGAAGGGCAGTTCGGGCATGCCGGCGATCGTGGCGATACCATAGACGCCGGCACACATGACCAGATACAAGGTCGCGACATCGACGGCGCCGGCACGATCGCGCCAAGCCATTCGCGCGATGGCCAGCGAGGCGAGCACGACGAGGAACAACGGCCAGAGCGAGAACACGAGCCATGTGCGTGACGGCGCCGGCAGCATGACTTGCGCGTCGTTGTCGCTGACCGTCACGAGCACGCGCTGCCCATCTACGCGAAGCTGCTGCTGGTCGGGGCGCAGATTGACTATCGTCGCGGGCTCCACCTGCCGGCTCATCGCACCGCGCTGCCAGCGCACGGACAGGAGGTGGTATTCGGTCGGGCGCTGGCCCGGGTCGAAGCGCACGCCGCTACCCATGCTGCCGGCAGGAATGTCGAAATTGATCTGGTCGACGGCGCTGGCCAGCGGTTTGCTGGCGGACTCCTGCTCGTTCCACATGCCGTTTGCGGAGTGGAAAACCTGCGTTATGTCTTCCTTGTCCGACACCAGTTCGACGCTGAGCCACATCGGATAGAAATTGATGTAGGCGTAAGCACAGGCCATCGCGCCGAGCAGAAGAGAAAGCAGGAATGTTTGGAT
Source organism: Tahibacter sp. (assembly GCF_032229445.1). NCBI lineage: Bacteria > Pseudomonadati > Pseudomonadota > Gammaproteobacteria > Lysobacterales > Rhodanobacteraceae > Tahibacter > Tahibacter sp. The sequence goes on along the minus strand of NZ_JAVTWC010000059.1, from coordinate 8,849 downwards.
GCGGCCGAAGGACATGCGTCTTCCTCTACTACGTGCGATCGAATCTGGCGAGCTGACTGAACTCGGATGGCCGAGGGACCTCAGGGAGCGGTTTTGCGCTGCGCGTGGCCATTCACCAGCACGAGACGGCTGAGCACGAAGGTGAGCGGTATCGACAACACCGTGCTGACAAGCGCCGCGAACGCCTCGGGGATGCCCAGCCAGGTCACGCTGGCGTGGAGCACCGTCAGACCGAACAGATACTGGATCAGGTAGACCACGGGAAAGATCACCGCGCGGCGCGCACTGTGGTTCACCCGGAATACGAAGCGGGTGCTCAGCAGATACGACAGCGCGATGCCGATGAGGTAGGCGACGGTGTAGGCAATGGCATAGCCGGCTTTCGACAACAGCGCGAGATAGATGGCGTAGGTCACGCCGGTGTTGATCAGGCCACTGGCGAGAAAGCGGACGATTTCCCGGACGACCGCGTGGTTCATCGGGCGTCGCTGGCGCGTATCAGCGTCAGGAACTCGGTGTAGTCGCGCACGTAGTCGGCTGCCGAATACAAATGCGAGGCCAGCACCAGCAGCACGGCATCGGACGAATACTTGTACTGGATTCCCCAGGTCATTGGCGGCAGGTGGATACCGATGCTCGGTGCGTCGAGCAGGAATTCCTGTCGACTGCGGCCGTCGTCGGCAACGACGGCACAGCTACCGCTGACACAGATCAGGAACTGATGACATTCGCGGTGCGCGTGCTCGCCGCGGGTTTCCGCGCTGGGCACGTCGTAGACAAGGAAGTAGCGTTTCGCCTCGAACGGAATGTCGCGCTGGAACTCGCCGACGCTGAGACTGCCGCGGACGTCCTTGTAGTGGTTCATCCGGTGCAGCGTGACATTGCCGATGGCCGTGCGGATCGATCCGGGCTTGGTCGGCGGCGCAATCGCCTCCTGCGAACCCGCGGGTTCGGGCCGGTCGCCCGCATAGCCAACGATGCGCGCGGGATTGCCGACGACGATGGCATAGGGCGGCACCGAGCGCGTCACCACTGCGCCCGCACCGACCATCGCGTGCTGGCCGATGCTGACACCGGGAAGAATGGTCGCGTTGGCACCAATCGAGGCGCCATGGCCGACTATGGTCTGCGCGAACTGTTCCGGGTACTGCTTGCTGCGCGGGAAGCGATCGTTGGTGAAGGTCGCATTCGGGCCGATGAAGACGTCGTTCCCGACGCGCAGGCCATCCCACAGCTGGACGCCGCACTTTACGGTCACACGGTCACCGACGACGACATCGTTTTCGATGAACACGTGGTCGCAGACATTGCAGTCCTCGCCCAGGCGGGCACCGGCCAGTACATGCGCGAACGCCCAGATGCGACTGCCTTTGCCGACGTTCGGGCTTTCGCAAAGGCCCAGGGAATGGACGAACACGGCCGTTTCGGTGACGCCGGACGGGTCAGCGGGTTGCACCGGGGAATTCCTCGTTTTTCATGACGACCGCGAGCGGCCGATTCTGCGTGTTCGCGAATGCGCGCCAGACATAGGCGCCGACGATGCCCAGGCCGAGTGCATTGAGACCGCCGAACAGCAGCACCGTGATCATGGTTGCGGCATAGCCCGGCACCACAGGCCCGCCAGTCAGGCGCAGTAGCACGATGACCAGACCGAACAGGATTGCGATGCTGATGCCGAACACGCCGAGCAGGAGAAGAATGCGGATTGGCAGGTCTGAGAATGAAAACACGCTGTCGATCATGTATTTGAGCTTGCGCCGCAGTGTCCAGGCGCTCTTGCCGTGGCGGCGCAGCTGACGTTCGTAGCGGATCGTGCCGCGTCGGAAGCCGAGCCAGAACAGCAGCCCGATCAGTGAGCTGTTGCTCTCGCCGAGCGCAATCAGCTGGTCGCGGAATTCCCGGTTGCAGGCAAACACGTCCACCCCGCCGGACGGGATGTTTCGATTGATCAGGCGCCGGTATGCCGACCAGAACACTTTCGACGCCATGCGTGTGCTCCACGGATCGCTGCGCGACTCGCGCGTGCCGATAAGCACATCGTGCTGGCCGAGGGCCAGTTGCCGGAAGAATTCTCCGGCCAGTTCGGGCGGCTCCTGCAGATCGGCCGCCATGACGGCGAAGTAGTCACCGCGCGCGGCGATGAAGCCCGTGCGTATGGCCGCGAACGAGCCGAAATTGCGTGAGTGCGAAATAAGCTGCGATGTAAACCCGGCATGCGGCAAGCGGCGCTTGAGTTCGGTGTAACTCGCATCCGGACTGCCATCGACGACGAAGATGACCTCGAGCGGACTATCCAGCGCCGCCCGAAGGCCATCGAGCGCCTCCACGAGCTCGCCGATCGAGCCCTCGTTGAGATAAACCGGAACGATCAACGAATACATTACGACCGCCATTCCCGCAGCGCGTCGCAAACCCGGCCGACCTCGGCATCCGTCATTTCCGGAAAGCAGGGCAATGTCAGGATTTCCGCGGCGGCACGGACGCTTTGGGGCAGCCCCGCACTGAGGTCGCGGCGGTCGACGCGCGGCTGCTCATTGTCCAGAACTGGATAATGCACATCGGACGCGATGCGGCGTGCGGACAGATGCCTGCGTAGCGCATCGCGGTGGCTCGTGCGCACGACGAACAGGTGCGCAACATAATCAGCGCCGCTGACGTCCGGATAGCGCAGTGCAGTGGTCTCAACCGCAGCATACATCGCGGCGATTTTCCGGCGCCGAGCGTTCCAGCCTTCGAGATGCGGCAACTTCTCGCGCAGGATCGCCGCCTGCATCTCGTCAAGCCGGCTGTTGCGCGCGGGACCGTCGACGACGACGTATTTGTCGCCCCAGCCGTATTGACGCAGGCGCCGGAGCCGGGCTGCGGTGTCGGCGCTGCGGCACGTCACGAGACCCGCATCGCCGCAGGCGCCGAGATTCTTTGTCGGGTAGAAGCTGAAGGTCGCCGCGTCGCCCCAGGCGCCGGCGCGTACGCCATCACGGCTGCAGCCATGCGCCTGCGCACAGTCTTCGATGAAGGCAAGGCCATGGCTGTCTGCGATGGCACGAAGCGCGACTACATCGGCCAGGCGGCCATAAAGATGCGTTGCGATGATGGCCCTGGTGCGTGGCGAGATCGCGTGGCGCACGGCTTCCGGATCGAGTGTCAGATCGTGTTCGCGTACGTCAGCGTAGATCGGCGTCGATCCGATGGCGAGCAGCGCGGTAGTCGAGTACATGCCGGCGTTGGCGGCAACGACAACTTCGTCACCGGGACCGATGTCGAAGGCGCGCAGGGCCAGTTCGATAGCCTCTGTACCGTTAGCGACGCCGACGCCATGGTTTGCGCCACAGTAGGCCGCAAACTCACGTTCAAAGGCCTCCAGCTCCGGGCCGAGTACGAACCACCCGCTACGGATCACGCGCATTGTGGCCGCGTGAATGGGTTCGGCGAGCGCGTCGGCGTGGCGCCTGAGATCGTTCAGCGGTACGACTTCCTCAGTCGCGGTCACGGAATTCATGCGGTCCTGTCGGGCGGCGTTAAACCGTGCCCAGTATAAGCGATGCGTCCGGCGCCCCCGCGCAGCGTGCGGCGCGCCGGGATGCTGAGGCTATATCGGGTTTCTGCGGTTGATCCAGGTCGATACGGCTTGCGTCAGGTAAGACAGGTAGCCCTGCTCCACCGGTGGAGACAACGCCAGCCAGAAATCTGGGTCCTCGTCGGTCATTTCGACGACGAATGACGCAGCGGGAACGCGAAGATCGAGCGTCTGCCAGGATTCCCGCGGAGCCGCGACGGGTGACGCAGCGACTTCGCGCGCGCCGTCGGTCGACACAAGTCTCACCGAGAGTTTCGCTTCGCCGAGATAGCCCGCGAAAGCCATGCGCACGAAAGGATAAGCCGTCTGCAGCGGTGCGCTGGTGCATCGCCCCCGTACCGAATTTCCGAGACCAGGGACGTAGGTGCCGGAACTGCCCGCGAGTGCCGGCGTGGTCGGATAGGCGCCGGTTGCAGCCAGGGCCGGACAATTGTTCCAGGCGATGGCGAGCGATGGCCGGACGGATACGGGCAGCAGGCGCCGAATCGTCGGATTGGCGAGAAAATTCGCCAGGCGTGAGGTGTTCGGGTACCCCAGGGCCAGAGGATCTCTGCCCGCAAACGCCGCCGGGCCGGCTCCGGCGAGGTAGTCGCGCAGCGCTGGCTTGCCGTGCTCGAGACCTGCGTGCCGCGCGGCCGCCGAGGCGCCGCCCTTGAAGCTCCAGATCGTCAGAGTGGCAAAAAAACTCAGCGCCGTACTGAACAAGGCGAGCTGGGCCAACGAGTACCAGCGACCTGAGGCGATCCGGCGTAGTTGCAGTGCGCCCAATGCGAGGTTCGCGAGGCCGCCGAAAACCATCGTATCCATGTAACGGGCCGGTACTCCGGTCAGATCGTGGCCGCGCGAAAGCGCCAGCACCGCGCCTTGCAGCGCGCTCCACACGGCGACACTGACGAGAAAAATCTCAAGGCGGCGGTATTGTTCGTCGTCAGCCGGAACATGCCGGGCGATTGTCCAGCGCAGCAGCCACGCCAGGCAGGGCGTCCAGAGCAACACGACGGACAGCGGTGCCGACGGTAGCGGCCAAGACAGAAGGCGCTGCCACGCCAGCAAGAAATCCCCGAGATCGGCGGCGCGGAGGGGCTGGTGTCCGGGGATCTGCGGCACGATCAGATAGCCGATGACCGCGATGGGCAGCAGCAGTGTGGTGAGCAGTGCGGCACGGCGCACCGGCAGCAGGCCGTCGCGGGCCAGCAGCTGTGCAGCGAACGCGATGATTACGGCGACTGTCAGGCCGGAAGCCAGGGTGAACAGCGCCGCTCCCGCGAGCAGCAAAAGCATGCCGAACCGCACGTTTGTGACGGGTCTGAATGCCACCTGCTGCAGCGGAATGAATACTGCGATATTCAGGAGAAAAAAACAGTTCTGGAAACCCGCGAACTGGTTCTCCCACGCATACGGCAAGCTGCCGGCAGCAATCATGAGTAACAGTGCGAGCACAAGATCGCTGCCGCGCAGCCGGCGCAGCAGCGGCCACGAAAAAAAAGCCAGCATCGCGGCGTACAGCGGGATGTTGAAGAACAGTTCGACGCGGTTGTCGAACTGATGGTCGTTTGCCCAAAACAACAGCAGGCCCAGCACGCGGGTGAAGAAAATCCGGTGCTCGTTGTGGGGGGCAAAAAGATCGCGCCACTGCAGCGCACCCTCGAGGAGCGGTTTGTAGAGGCGGTCGATCTCCGCATCCCACTGGTCCCAGAACGGAAGATCGGTACCCCAGCGGGCGACGAAGAGAGCCCGTATGGCGACGACGACGAGCAGCGCGACCGCAAACAGAGCAACGGTCAGTGCGCGTTTCTCCGCGAGGGGCGCCGTGCCCGCCATTACATGCATGGACATGAGAGGTTCTCCATTTTTGCCGACTCTTGTGGGTCGCTAGCGAAATGACACGTACTTGTGTCCCGCATAGCTGGCCAGGGCCGGTGCGACCACACCGAACGCGTGCGCAATCTCTTCGGCGTGCCAATGGATGCCGAGCGCCGGCAGCAACTGATACAGCACGAGCATGCTGATCGACAACGTGAGTACAGCGGCGAAAAGATTGATTGCCAAGAACCAGAACAACTGCTGCCGGATACTGCGCGTCGGCGCCTGAAAGACAAAACTGCGATTGAGCAGAAAGGCGGTGGATACACCCACGAGAAAAGCCAACACGACCGCCGCCGGGAAACTGACGAACATGCTGAACAGTATGCGTGAACCGAAGTTCGCGCCGGCTGCGATCGCGCTCATGAGTACGAAGCGCACAAACTGCGAATTCAGCACCGCGTGCTCCGGTGGATGACTCGGCGTCGCGACATCGGATCAGCGTTTGGTTGCAACCACGAACGCCTGCTTGCCTAGCACGTACCAGGCGAGCGGCATCTTCAAATACAGTTGCACCAGCCATGGCGCCTGCGGTAGCCGGCTCTTGGTCGTATACGGCAGGAACTTTGCGATGACCGTGGTCGGCTCCAGCCCGGCCAGCTGCAGGCCTTCGACGAGGCTGCGCTCGGTCAGCGGGGTGTGGTGATCGAAGTAGTCCCAGTACTCGCCGGGCAGGTAGCGGATGTTCGGCTGCAGCACCATGACGCGGCCGCCCTTGCGCAGGATGCGTGCGGACTCGCGGAAGGTGTCGAGCACCATGTCCTTGTTCGGCAGGTGTTCGAGGAAGTTGCTCATGAACACGACATCGGCACTGTCGCTGGCGAGCTCCCGGATCGCGGTGCAGGACTCGTTGATCACGTGCACGTCGGGTGCGGCGAAGCGGCGCACGTCGGGGTTGAGATCCACCGCGATCTTCTTGCCGGCCTGGATGTTGTTGATGAATTCACAATATCCGGCGCCAATGTCGACGACGGTATCGGTCGGCTTCACGTAGCGGCTGAAGAAATCGCTGCACAGCACCTTCCAGATTGCATGCTTCTGCGCGAGCGCTGCTTCGGGAAAGCGCTGGTTGTACAGCTTGTCGAGTTCGACCTTGGAATCGGACATGGCGGTGCTCAGGCTAGAGCGGTCTGCGCCAGGGTCTTGGCGACCTTGACACTTTCGCAGATGGAACGGTCTTCGGGGTAATAGTAGGCCGTGTCGGCCATGACGAGGCCAGCGATAGGTGTGCGCATCGGCGGCAACAGGTCATAGTAGCCCGGTGGGCAGACGGCCTGGGCGTAGTCGTAGCGATGGCAGTGGCTGGCCAGCACCCAGTCGCGCGAGAACGCCGGATTGATCTTCGGCAGATAGCCCAGCACTTCCTCGATGAACGCCGCGTTGTCGCGGGCAAACTTCGGGTGCGTCTTTGGCATGTAGAACGGTGCGTAGACGACAGCCGGACCGGCGCCCGGATTGAGGTTCGAATACTCGATGAGGCCGGGAATGTCGATGCCGTCGTCGCAGATGTTCATCCAGAAATTCTCGCTCAGCGGTCGGCTGAGCTTGAGGATGACGCAGACTACGGGAATGTTCTCGAGCGCCTGGATGCGCGCGACGAAATCCGCTGGCAGTTCCGGTGCGAGGCGCGGCACATACTGGATCGGCGCGGTGCTCACGACGCCGTCGACCGGAAGGGTTTCACTGCGCACCGTGATGCTCTCGACCTTGCCGTCCGGCGCGTTTATGCGCTCGATGCCGGCGCTCAGGTGGATGCGGCCACCGCGTGCAAGAATGAATTCCTGCATCTTTTTCAGCAGGGTCTCCGAGCCGCCTTCGATATAGCCCATCGACTCCTGGAACAGGTTGCGGCGCGACAGCGCGACCCGCTTGATGCGCGTACCCAGCCAGGCAGCGGAAAGCCTGTCCTTGTACTCGTAGAACTTGAGATGGAACAGGCGTTCCCACAGCACATCGTAGGCGCGCGCGCCAAGGTTGCGCTTGAGCCAGTCGGTCACGCCGACCTTGTCCAGCGCGCGCCAGTCGCTGATGCCCTTGGTGCGCATCACATGCAGCGCGTAGCGGAACTTGTCGATCCAGCCGAGCTTGTCGAAGCGCAGCAGCGCGAACGGCGTTCCCCACTTGTAAAGCTTGCCCTGGCAATAGAAGCCCATCTTCGTGTTGGTCCACTTCAGCGCGTCGCTGATGCCCAGTTCGGCCATGAGTTCGAACAGCGGATCATCGGTCTTGCAGACGAAATGGTAGTAGCGCTCGATCTGCAGGCCGTCGAAATCGAATGCCGCGGACATGCCGCCGATGCGGTCGTCGCGCTCGTAGATGTCGACCTCGTGGCCGGCCTTGAGGATTTCCATGGCCGCCATGAGCCCCATGGGGCCGGCGCCGACGATGGCGTAGCGGCGGGATGTAGAACTCACGGGTTCACCTTGTATCGAGCGGCCTGCGAAAACGTCGCGGTCATGGCGTGTTTGCCGGCACGTTGACGGTCCAGGGGGCCGGATTGATGGGCGCCGCGACCGCCTCTCCGCGATCCATGCGGGTCGCATGCTCGCGCCATTTCAGATCGGGCAACGGCGGGCGGCGCAGATGGTCGTTGTTTTGCACGGCTACGATTCCGATCGCGACCAGCGTGACCGGTAGCGCGATAGTGCGCAGGCGGCCGAGAATGCCGCGCAGGGCCAGCAGCAGCGAAACCCAGAACAGCACCTTGAAAAGCAGGAAATAGCGGTCCGCGTAGCCTAGGTCGAGTATCAGGTCGGGAATCGGCGTAGCGACTGCGGCGTGCTTGCTCGCGACCGTCCACAGTTGAGCGGCGACGAAGCACGCGACGGTGACGATGAGCGCGCGTGCCGGAACAGAGGCTGCGCCAGCGATGCAGCCGATTACGGCCAGGATGCTCAGGCCGCAGAACACGGCGTGAGGGAACCACGCATAGCCCAGGGTATGTGTCTGCAATCCGGCCATGACCTCGCGTGCCGCGAGCCAGCCTGGCGTTGCGGAGGCGCGCAGGTTCTGCGTGTCCGGCAGCACCAGCACCAAGGTCGTTTGCACGATCGCGCACACCAGCAGCACCGCCATGTCCGGGTGGGCAAATAGCAGCGCCCGCAGCGACGGTAGCGTGCGAGTTTCCAGCGAACGGCACGTCAGCCCCACAATCGCGCCCGCGATCGCGAAGACCGAGAATGGACCGCTCAGTCCCACCAGGGCGGCTGCAAGACACGCGACTACGGGCCGTGCCGGCGGTTCACCGCTCACGAAGCGCGCCATTGGCAGCAGCAGATAGAACTGCAGCAGCCATTGCGTGTTGGTAAGCGTGCCGAACACTTCGATATTCGTCGGCGTCAGCGCGAACGCGGCGAGAAACACCCAGAATGCCGCCGGCGGTAGCGGCAGCCGGCGCAGCGAGGCGATG